>JAIWEZ010000122.1:0-7118 GCA_048631945.1 Gammaproteobacteria bacterium
GACTTTTATTTACAGTAATTTTTATTCTGAAATCTGATTTTTTTTAACACTTGCCTTATTATTGATGTTTTCGTAAAAAGTCCGATTTAGACGGTTTCGTAAAAAGTTCAAATTCAAGGCGTGCAAATTTTGTAATCATGAGGCGTACTTTTTGTACGTTGAATGATTACGAAATGCAGCACAACGCAGAAGTTGGACTTTTTACGAGACCGTCATTATTATTTCAATCTTTAATTTTATAGAGAGGTACTTCAAAATGGCTAATAAATGGGTATATCTTTTTGGTGAAGTTGAAGAAGCAAAAGACTACGTGGGTGGTGATTGGGAAAAGGTGCGGGGATTGTTGGGCGGCAAGGGAGCCAATTTAGGGGAAATGGTACGCATTGACATACCGGTTCCCCCGGGTTTCACCATAACTACCGAAGCTTGCAATGCCTATCTAGCGGTGGGTGGCGCCTTTCCGGAGGGGCTGAGTGAGCAGATAGAGAAGGGGATGCAAACTGTCGAGGCTGCCACCGGGAAGAAATTCGGTGACCGAAAGAACCCATTATTGATTTCATGCCGCAGCGGCGGCAAGTTCTCCATGCCGGGCATGATGGACACGGTGCTAAACATCGGTCTTAACGACGAAACTGCCGAGGGCATGACAGAATTAACCGGCGATGAACGCTTTGTGTACGATTCTTATCGCCGCTTGGTGCAAATGTTCGGTAGTGTTGTAATGGGTGCTCCGGGTGAAGCTTTTGAAGAAGTCATTACCGAAGCCCGGCGTAAAGCAGGTGTCAAAACCGACACGGAGTTGACGGCCGATGCCTGGAAGGACGTGACCGACAAATTTAAATCCATTTTCAGACGATATGCAAACCGCGATTTTCCAACCGATCCAAAGAAGCAACTGCTTTTGGCCACCGAAGCGGTTTTCAAGAGCTGGAACGGCAAACGGGCGGTTGACTACCGCAATGCCGCCGGTATTCCACATGATCTGGGCACGGCGGTCAATATCCAGACCATGGTTTTTGGCAACATGGGCAATGACAGTGCCACCGGTGTTGCCTTGACACGCAACGGCACCACCGGAGAAAATCACATAGAAGGCGATTATCTTACCAATGCACAGGGTGAGGACGTGGTTGCCGGGATACGCCTGACCCATGACATTTCAAAACTAAAAGAGGAGATGCCCACGGCCTATGACGAATTCGAGCAGATCTCCAAGACGCTGGAGAAGCATTATCGTGATATGCAAGACGTTGAGTTTACAATTGAAAAGAGCAAACTTTGGATGCTTCAGACGCGCGACGGCAAGCGTACGGCCCAGTCCGCTGTTCGTATAGCGGTTGATATGGTGGAAGAAGGTTTGATTACACGGGAGGAAGCGGTTATGCGTGTTTCTCCCGAGCAGGTTGATTTTTTTCTGCATCCGCAGTTTGACCGTGAAGCCATCAAACAGGCCAAAGCCGCAGGCAAAATGCTGGCCACCGGCCTTAACGTTTCTCCGGGTGCGGCTTATGGCGTGGTTGCGTTTGACGCTGATACAGCTGAAGCATGGGCCAAGAAAGAAGGCAAAGACGTTATCATGGTACGTCCTGAAACCCGGCCGGACGACGTACACGGCATGCTGGCTGCCCAGGGGATTCTTACCAGCCGGGGGGGTCGAACCAGCCATGCTGCTTTGGTTGCCCGGCAGTTCGGCAAGCCGGCCGTTGTCGGTGTTTCGGCTCTTGAAATCGATATGGTTCATCGCCAGATGAGGGTGAATGATCAGATTATCAAAGAAGGTGACTGGATCTGCATTGACGGCACTGTGGGCGAACTTTACCTGGGCAAGCTCAAGACCATGGTGCCTGACATTAAGGATCCGTGGCTGATGAAGATACTCTCCTGGGCTGATGAGTTTCGTCGCCTGGGCGTCTGGGCCAACGCCGACTATCCGGATGACGCTCAACGCGCCCGTGAATACGGCGCAGAGGGGATCGGCCTGTGCCGAACAGAGCACATGTTTTTTGAGGCCGAGAGACTCCCCTTTGTACAGAAGATGATCATGACAGATTTGCCGAGTGAACGGCGCGAGGCACTGGATGCGCTGCTTCCCTTTCAGCGCGAAGACTTTGCCGGCCTTTTCCGTGTGATGGACGGTCTGCCGGTCATCATTCGCCTGATTGATCCGCCCTTGCACGAATTTTTACCCAACCATGTGGACCTGATGCGAGATTTGACCGACTGTAAGATTCGTCTGAAAGATGCCGGCAATCTTGAGGAAATCAACAAGCTGTTGGATCAAATCACCAAAGAAGAACAGATTCTCAAGCGGGTCGAAAGTCTGCATGAATCCAATCCCATGCTGGGCCTGCGCGGCGTGCGCCTTGGGATTCATATTCCGGAACTGACCTCCATGCAAGTTCGTGCCATATTTGAGGCCGCGTGCATGGTGGCCAAAGAGGGTATAGATGTGCATCCGGAGGTGATGATTCCGCTAACCAGCCATGTTAACGAACTAAAGATCCAGCAAGGGATTCTTGAGACCGAGGCCAAACAGGTTATGAAGGAGCAGGGGATCGAGCCGGATTACAAGTTCGGAACAATGATCGAAATTCCGCGTGCTGCGCTGACCATGGATCAGATCGCCGAATATGCCGCCTTTATATCTTTTGGTACCAATGATCTGACCCAGACAACCTTCGGGATTTCCAGAGACGATGCCGAAGCCGGGTTTTTGATTGAATACATGGAAAAAGAAATTCTGTCGGATAATCCTTTTGCAGTTATCGACCGGGACGGCGTGGGCCTACTCATGAAAATGGCGGTTGAAAAAGGACGGGCCGTAAGACCCGACATGGAATGCGGTATTTGTGGTGAACACGGCGGTGATCCCGAATCTATTCAGTTATGCCATGAACTTGGGTTAACGTATGTTTCGTGCTCCCCGTTTCGAATACCTGTCGCACGCCTGGCTGCCGCGCATGCAGCACTGCGTGATAAAAAAACTTAATTTATGCCCAATATAGATTTATGGATGGGCACTAATTAGTGTCCATCCATGAATCCAATATGAACACGATGGGTGTCCAATTCAGAAATGCGCAATTTTTGTCCTGATCAAGGCCGCACAAGGGTTTTCGGTGAGGCGTACGTCTGTACGCCGCAGCCGGAAACCCGCGGAGAACGCCGAGTAGGGCAAAAAGGGCCATTTATGGATGGACACTAACTAAAACGGCCAGACCATGGGGATGAGAACGAGAACGATGATGCCCACAACAATCGTCAGCGGTACCCCGATCTTTACGAAATCGGTGAATTTGTATCCACCGGGACCGTAGACCATAAGATTTGTCTGGTACCCCATGGGGGAGATAAAACTGCACGAGGCGCCGACCATGACCGTAATCGCAAAAGGCATGCCGTTTACCCCTAAATTACCGGCCATTGCCATGGCGATGGGGAACATGAACGCCGCCGAAGCCACATTGGTGATCATGGTGTCCATCAGAATACAGCCCAAAAAAACCATGGTGATAGCAATATGAGGGTTTTTTCCTCCAATCAAAGCCATAAGACCGGCTATTTTTTCCGAGAGACCACTCCCTGTTAAGGCGGCCTCCAGCCCAATAGCACTGGCGATGATGACCAGAGTTGAAAATGCAATGCTGTTCCCTGCACTCTGGAATGTCAAGCAGCCTGTGAGCAGCATGGCGCCGGTAGCCAGAAGTGCTGCGTTCAACATGCTCATCCAGCCCAAAGCCACCACAACAACCATAGCTAATGTGATCAGGGATGCCGCTATAGCACGGTCATACCGTTTAATTTGTGCACCTGTTAACCGCCTTGTCATGGAGAATGCGACCTCCTTCAGGTTCTCATGGAAGAAAGCCTCATCCACTTCGAGGACCGTGTTATCACCCGCTTCTAACCGGACATCCGCAAGCGGCCCGTCCGGAGACTTCCCACGCCTTGAAAACGCAACTATTGCGGCCTTGACAGCACTGTCCGGCGGAGGCAGCTCTGAGATTTTCCTTCCAATTGCGGGCGCTTTTCGCGACACGACCGCCTGGACCAGTCGGCGAGTGAAGCGCTCGGACGCCATCTCAGCAATATGTACGCCGTAGACCGGTTCTAAACCATTGGTACCCCAGATATCAGGCAGCGATTCAAGATTACTTGAAAAGACCAGCACATCTTTTGCTTTCAATCTGGTTGCGGCCTCAATCTTGTCCTCTGTACCGTCCTGGCGCTTTAATTTCACAAGTTCAAAGCCGACCGGTTTGATGTAACCAAGCTCCTTTAGATTTTTGCCGATCAAAGGCGATTCCGGGGGAACCCTGAATTCCGAACCGTATAAACGTTCAAAATCCCCAACCTCCTCTGATTCTTTTGGTGGGGGTAATAAAAACCGGCTGGTCAGCATTAAAAAAGCGATCCCCGCTATTGTGGCGGGAAGTCCGACATAGGTGAGGTCAAACATCCCGATTTCCCTCAATGGCGGCATGTTGGGGTCATTCTTCGCCAGAAGGTCTATAACCATTCCGGCCACTACCAGGTTGGTTGCACATCCGATAAGCGTACAGGTCCCTCCCAGGATAGAGGCATAACTCAGTGGGATGTAGAGCCGGGTGGCGGGCAGTCTAAAGGTCCGCGACAGGTCACGGATCACGGGAATAAACATTGCCACCAGTGGTGTGTTGTTCAGAAAAGCGCTTCCAAGCGCCACTGGTGGCAAAATTCTCATCTGTGCACTGATTAAGTTTTTGGGCAGGCCGATAAGTTTTTCGGTGATCAAGGTGATAGCACCGGTGCGATACATGCCTGCGGCAACCATAAGAAGCGCACCTACCGTCAGCATTCCCTGGTTGGAAAAACCTTTAAGGCTCTCTGCCAACGGCGCCAGGCGAAATGTTATGGTCAAGGTCAGCGCCCCTACAAAAATCGTCACCGGCGGTATTTTGGTTTTTATGAGAAGGCCGAACATCCCAGCGAGAATTGCCGTTGTTATCCACATTTCATAAGACATCAGTTTCCTCCACTGCAACTTATTGCTCTGATGTGCGCCGAACTTGATCAAATATTAGGACTCTGATTTTCCCACCTGACCTTCAGTTTGCCATACACAACTGAAAAGACCATGGTAAACACACCGAAGAGAAGCGTCACGGGTGCTACGACCGTGTCCGGGAAATTTTCGCCGGCGATCAGAAAGGCCAACGGCACGTTACGAATCGCCGTGGATACCGCGAGCGAACGGCGGTTATCGTCCGTTTCACCGATCAGCATCCAGTCCCCGATGAAGATAGAACCGATTACCATCAGCGCCATAACTATTTGGGGCAGAAGGCCTAGTGAAAGTATCTGTCTGGTATCTTTTGCCAGGAGCAAACCAACGCCGGCAATAAGGCCGAATTGACCGATTTTGGGGACGAACTTGAGCAGTCTCTCGGCCCATTTCGGGCTTACCTGGCGGATCGTCATCCCAACGGAGATGGGAATTAGCTGGGCGATCAATAGAGTCTTGATTATTTGCATCGGATCCAGGACCACTCCCTCCGTACTTTTTGGCAGGGCGAAGTCAAGAATCAGAGGCGTCAGCGGTACGCTGAGCAAGGCAACGATTGTCATGAGCCCCACTGCATAAGCCACATTCCCCCTGGCCATGCCGACGAATGGGGGGGCCATCGGGGCAATTGGCGCGGCCGCCATCAACATGATTCCGATCTTGACGTCCGGACTTAAAGGTAACCAAACAAGGCTCAGGTAAATCAACACCGGTACAACGATAAAATTTGCCAGGACTCCGATCCCGATGAGCCGGACTTGCCTGGCGACGGCGATAACCTGTCCAAATGCAGTGCGCAGCCCGACACCCAGCATGAGGAATATAACCGAGACCATCACCACTTTCATCATATAAGCAGCTATCATAGAAAATTCTCCTTTAAGGCAAACGGAATCAATGTTCAATCGGGGCGCGAGGCATGGCCCTAAGTGGAAGCCACGGGGACGAAAGTTCGCCCCCGCGGCACATATCAACCGGATTTCAAACGATGCTGTTCCTTACATCGCAATGCGCCCTCCCACGTCTCCACCTTGTTGCAGTGGATACGGGAGCAACTCGCCCTTGCTGCGCGGATGCTTTCCTTCTATCAGCAACTTGTACCGGCCGGCCAGCCACTCCTCTTCTTCCTTGGTCATGTTGACGAGTGGCGTTCTGACCTTGTGGCCGCTGATGACGCCCTTGAGCTCCATCCAGTACTTCCAGAAGCCCACGACGTACACGCCGTTGCGGTAGTTGTGCCAGAAGAAGTCGTTCAGCAGCTGTCGTCCGGGTTCGATGGAGTCGTACTTGGCAAGACCCTCTTCCCATTTACCGGCCATGATCAGGTCGGTGTAGTCGCGAATCGGGGTGTCGCCCGGAGTCTGCAGCAGGTACATATGCCATGCGCAGCACAGAACCGGGTTCTTCATGATCTTCATTTCGTAGGGCCAGTGGTCTTCCAGCGGGTTGCTGACCCAGATTTCGTAGTTGGCTGCACGCTCTGCTTCCCAGCACCACATTTGGTCAGGACGTCCGTCCTTCACACCGATGACATTCGGAAGCTCCCGGGCAATCCTGCCCAGCGTCTGCGCGGTCACCAGGTGTGACAGCGGGCTGTCATAGAAAACCGCTCCGATATCGAGGTCTTTGAACGTTTCATGCCACCACTCTTCCACGGCCTGGTCATTGGCGCACTGGAAGTACGGTGAGAGTGTCGCAACCAGGTCGGCGCCAGTTTCCTGGGCGTGCCGGGACAGCTCGATCACATCCCTGGAGCAATGGGATGAGGTCTGGATGATGGTCACGATTTCGCCCTGGACTTCATCGATGACAATTTCAGCAGCCTTCTTGCGCTCGTCCATGGTCATACAGTAGAACTCGCCAACATTGCCCAGTATGAAAATGGCATCATTTTTTGTTTCGACTACATACCGAGCCAGCGCTCTCAAGTCCTTTTCATTGATTTCCATCGTGTCATCGTGGAATGGTGTCGGGATGGTGGCCACTAATCCACCACGCAGTTTTTCCATCGCCCACTTCTTCGCTTCTTTTTTACTTCCGTACTTCATTGTAACTCCTTCATATTAGATTTGCC
>JAIWEZ010000123.1:0-7072 GCA_048631945.1 Gammaproteobacteria bacterium
GTCTGAAGATCCCACGAAACCGTATAGTGACAAGAAGATGGTTGGCATTTTGAAAGCTTCAAACATTGACATAGCCCGCAGGACAGTCGCCAAATACCGGGAGATGTTGGGCATGCTACCAGCCAACAAGCGCAGGAACATACGGGGAGGTCAATCAGCATGCAAACGTCGGTGACTTTCATGAACCTTGATCCCTCAGAAACCCTGAAGGCATATGCGTGTGAAAAGTTGGATCGATTTGACAGCTACGTAGGAAATACCGCCAAAGCAAACGGGGTGCTCACCGTGGAAAAATTTAGGGTTGCCTCAACTTTAGGAAAAGAGTCATGATCGAAAAACACAAGGAAAACCCGATTATCAATCCGTCGGACGTCAAGCCGTCCATGGAAGAATACCGGGTTCTGGGAGCGTTCAACCCAGGCACCACGGTTTACCAGGACGAAATTATTCTTTTGCTCCGCGTAGCGGAAGGCTGCAAGCCCAAGGAAGGGTATGCCCGGGCCCCGGTATGCCGGTTCGAGAGTGGCGAAGCTTGGCCGGACGTGGTGGAGTTTTCCATGTCTGACCCGGACGTGGTCTTAAAGGACACGCGGGGTATCGTGTACAAGAGCCAGGATTACCTGACCAGCATGAGCCATATTCGCCTAGCCCGCAGCCGGGACGGGATCCACTTCACCGTAGAGGACAAGCCCTTCATCGCGCCTCACGACGACACAGACCGCTACGGCGTGGAAGACGCCAGGGCCACGTTCATCGACGGAAAGTATTACATCAATTTCACCGTGGTGTCCCAGGATTCCTGGGCCACGGCTTTGGCCGTGACCGAGGATTTCAAAACGGTGAAGCGCAAGGGCATCATCTTCCACCCGGAAAACAAGGATGTGGCCATTTTTCCGGAAAAGATCAACGGCAAGTACATCGCATTGCACCGGCCCAATAACTCGGGGTTCGGCAAGGCCTCCATCTGGTACGCTGAGTCCCTGGACCTGCTCCACTGGGGCAACCACAACTGCATTGCCCGGCCCAGGGACAACCGTTGGGAATCGATGAAGATCGGAGGCGGGGCTCCGCCCATAAAGACCAAGGAGGGCTGGTTCATCATCTATCACGGTAAGGGCGACAAGAGCCTGTACTCGTTGTTCTGCATGCTCCTGGACCTGGACGATCCCAGCAAGGTCGTGAAGCGGGCGGAGGAGCCTCTATTGATCCCCACGGAACGCTATGAGAAAGAGGGTTTCTTTGGAAACGTGGTCTTCTCAAACGGCATGGTGGAAAAGGACGGCAAGGTCTTTGTGTACTACGGGGCCGCCGATGAATCCACATGCGTGGTCGTCACAGACATGGACAGCCTGCTGAACAGCTTTTAGGCTTGGCTGGTCGTTGGTTGGTAACCTGGAGGGACTGTTGAAACTGTGCATGGATCTCCGGAAGTATGACGGGGTCGTGGGAGGCGTCGAGCAGCTCATTGTCCAGATCGTGCGGTACGCCGCGTCCAACGGCCATTCGGTGATTCTTCTCCCCAAGCAGAACCGACTCCAGGAAGTGGAAGCGATGTTCAAGGACGAAAAGAACATCAGGTGCCTTCCCCTTCCGGTAACCACCCATGCGATTTCATTGAAAAACATGCGCCTGGACTCTACCACCATCCAGGACATCGCTGAGCGGGAAAAGGTGGACCTCATCCATTTCCCGTACAACTGGAGCTTCCCGTGGAAGAAAAAGGTCCCCTGCGTGCTCACCGTGCATGACGTGATCCCCTTCACCTTCCGGGAGGCCATGCCGCTGTTCCACAACCTGTTCGTCTACAAGTCGGCCATCCGGCGGGCCTGCAAGCTGAATGATGTCGTGATGACCGTGTCTGAGTTTTCCAAGAAAGACATTGCGAAGAAGGTGGGCATCCCGCTGGAAAAAATCCGCGTGATCAACAACGGAGTGCGCGAGCCCAACCGCGAGGTGGCCCCGGAGGTCGTCGAGTGCCTGTTCAGGGGGCTGAACCTGGGCGAGGATTTCATTTTGAACGTGGGTGGCATCCACGAGCGGAAAAATGTCGTGCGCCTCATCCACGCCTTCACCAGGCTGGCCGATACCGGCTACGGTGGCAAGCTCGTGATCACCGGCAAGGTATCCGGCCTTCCGTACCAGGAAAAGATGAAAAGGCGGTGCGACCGGGCCGTGGAGGAGACCCGTATGGGCGGCCGCGTGGTGTTCACCGGGTTCATCACGGAGGACGAGCTGGATGCGCTTATGGCCCGGGCTCGGCTGTTGATTTACCCATCCCTGTACGAGGGCTTCGGACTGCCCATCTTGGAGGCCATGAAAGTCGGACTCCCGGTGATCACGTCAAACATCACGGCCATGCCGGACGTGGCCGATGACGCGGCCCTGCTGATCGATCCTTACGACATCAAGGCCATGGCACATGCCATGAAGCGGCTACTCATCGACAAGACGCTCCGGTCCGAGCTGGTCCAGAAGGGCAAGGAGTGGGTTAAGGACTTCTCCTGGACCCGCTCGGCCAGCCAGTATATGGAACTTTTCGAGAGTCTGGTATAAACCGGCATCAAGTGCGGCCAAGCTCATTAGCCCACCCGCTATCAGCAAAGGAGACAGCTTGTGACCTGCTGGAGTTTTCGCGAACAGTTGAGCCGGCAAGACAGGTTGCGACGGTCGGAAGGCCTGCAAAATCCGGGATGATCAAAAAGATTGACATGGAGCTGCTATCATATTGTCCTTTGTGTGGTATGTGTTAGATTAATGACCGAATATCGAACGAGGTTGCTTTATTGAATCCCTTTTACAAAAATATGGCCCTGTGGCTGGCCCTATGTCTTGTCATGATATCGCTCTTTAGCTTGTCTAGGCAGTCAAGGGTCGATGACAGAGAAATTAACTATACGCAATTCATGGCCCAGGTGGAAAAGGGACTCGTGGCAGGTGTGGTCATTCAGGGCCAAGAAATCTCCGGCACCGATGTGAATGGTCTCCGCTTCAAGACCTTTGCTCCTCAGGACGCAGACCTGATCAACATCCTGAGAAGTCACGGTGTCTCCATTAGAGCCAAGCCCCCTGCCGACTCCCCATGGTATATGACCATACTGGTCTCCTGGTTCCCAATGATTCTCCTGATTGCCGTGTGGATCTTCTTTATGCGCCAGATGCAGGCAGGAGGGGGCAAGGCCCTATCTTTCGGGAAGAGTAAGGCCAGGCTTTTTTCGGACCAGTCTGAAAAGGCAACCTTTGAAGATGTAGCGGGGATTGATGAGGCCAAGGAAGAGTTGGGTGAGATCATCGATTTCTTGAAAGATCCCAAGAAATTTACCCGCTTGGGTGGCAGAATCCCAAAGGGTGTGCTTCTTACGGGATCCCCGGGCACCGGGAAAACCCTTTTGGCAAAGGCAATTGCCGGGGAAGCAGATGTTCCTTTCTTCAGCATCAGCGGTTCGGATTTTGTTGAGATGTTTGTAGGCGTTGGAGCGTCTCGTGTCCGGGACCTCTTTGTCCAGGGGAAAAAAAATGCCCCGTGCATTATCTTTATCGACGAAATCGATGCTGTGGGCCGGCACAGGGGTGCTGGCCTTGGAGGGGGCCACGACGAAAGAGAACAGACCTTGAACCAACTCCTGGTAGAGATGGATGGATTTGAATCGAATGAAGGCGTGATTCTGATATCGGCTACAAACCGGCCCGACATCCTGGACCCCGCTCTTATGCGCCCCGGGCGTTTTGACCGCCAGGTGGTTGTGCCAGTGCCTGATCTGAAGGGACGTGAAGGGATTCTCAAGGTCCACAGCCGCAAGACACCCTTGGCAGGCGACGTGGATTTAGCCGTGCTTGCACGGGGCACACCTGGCTTTTCCGGTGCTGACCTTGAAAACATGGTCAACGAAGCCGCACTCCTGGCTGCCCGGTCTGACAAGGACTTCTTGGAGATGGCTGACTTTGAGGAGGCCAAAGACAAGGTACTCATGGGAACAGCCCGCAAGAGTATGATCATCAGCGAGGAGGAAAAGCGGAATACTGCATATCATGAAGCAGGCCACACCCTGGTTGCCAGGATGATCCCTGGCACCGACCCGATCCACAAGGTGACCATCATACCCCGGGGTCGCTCCATGGGCCTCACCCAACAGCTCCCCATTGACGAAAAGCATACCTACCCGAAAAAATACCTCCTGAACAACCTTGCTGTACTTATGGGTGGTCGCGCAGCCGAAGAGCTGGTCCTCAACCAGACCACGACCGGTGCGGGCAACGACATTGAACGGGTCACGGAGACTGCCCGCAAGATGGTCTGTGAGTGGGGCATGAGTGAGAAACTCGGTCCCCTAACCTTTGGCCGGAAGGAAGAGCAGATCTTTTTGGGGAGAGAGTTTGCTCAACGTCGGGACTACAGTGAAGAGACTGCCGTGCTTATCGACAAGGAGGTTACACGGCTCGTTTCAGAGGCGTACAAAAGGGCGAAAAAGATCCTCCAAGAGAATATGGACACGCTCCACGCCCTGGCAGAGGCCTTGCTTGAGAGGGAAACCTTGGCAGAAAGCGATATCGACGCTATCATAGCAGTAGATGTTCATGCGGCCCAATTTTAGCCCATCACCGATGCATTGAACATATTATGGGCCGATATCAGTTTTGATTTGGGCAAACCATCTCGGATTTGGAAACAGCTAGGGAGGTGTCCCAAAAGTTCTGTATTCGATTTGGGCAATTCAACATGTTGCTGAAACGTTACAACGGCTGTCAAAATCCGAATATCGAAATCCGAAATCCCTGGCCCAGACCTGGCTTACATGGGCAGCAGAATTATCCAGACACGTCGCGCCAGGGCAGGCCGAAACAATATCAAAATTCAAATGTTCAAAACTCAAAACAAACAAAAGCAGTTTAGCCCTGTGTCTTTATGTTTTGGTCATTGATATTTTTGTCATTCGAATTTGTTTCGAATTTCGATATTCGAATTTCGGGTTTCCCCGTCTCTGACAGATGGATGAAATGTATGTACTTCTGCGATATTTCATTTTGCCATTTCAAGATGCAGAATTTATGAGACGGGGTACTATGGAGGTTTTGAAATGGCTCGTGTTACCATCAAAGATTGCTTAAGGCGGGTTCAGAATCGCTTCTTGCTCGTTCATGCTGTTACCAGACGGGTTCGACGAATGCGGCAAAATGCCCAGTATTTGGGGGGCTCGCCTACGAATCTGAGGACCAACAGGAGAAATGAAGGAGTCCCCCGTGTCTCATCAAGGCAGGGAAAAGATCTTTCAAGAAATCTATCAAGCAAGGTAGTCTTGGACGGATAGGAAGAAAAGATGATAACGCGGACAAACTATTGCACCAACCTCAATCACGGGCGCAGAAACGCTCCGGTGCGCTTCTGCCCGATGTGTGGCGAGGTCGTGAATGAAAACATCCCCATCAAAAAGTGTACTGAAGAGGAACACGCAAAAAGCCGACGTGAAAGAAACAAGTATTGTTTGGATTGTGGCGAACAGCTTATCCAAGGAATATGACAGTAACGAGGCTCGTGGCCGGGAAGCAAAGTATGGATAAACAAGCCCAAAATATCATCATTTAGCAAGCCAAGAAGACCGATTACGTGTCAAACAGATGACAACCTATCAGGGTCAATACGTTTTGGTGCTTCGGCAAGAAAGATGATCTCGTAAAAAGTCAGAAAACGCAAAAGATGGTCTTGTAACCTGCTGAAATCATTGATAGCGATTTCTCGAAAACGGCTGTTTTGGGACTTTTTACGAATGCATCAAGTTTTGGACTTTTAAAAAATGAACAACCGGACCAAGGAAAAGGGGATGGTCACCTTTCATTGAACAACTGATGAACTATATACAGAAAATAGTGACTAAAAAAGTGGATAGAGTCACCATCAAGAAAGTTCTGGATGAAAGTCTTAAAGAAGATGATTTCTATTGCCGGAAAAGCCGTCATCTGCTGACCAACACTGGTCTTGAGATAGATGCGGTTCTGATGTTGCTTGCCCACCACAAATCGAGTGTCAAGTATGGCTATGAACTCTCCTCAACTAGTCTGTCCCATATATTAGAGCTTGCCAAAACAAAACAGAAAGAGGCCCCGCTCAAAAGGCTTATTGAATCTCCGTTTTTCCTTATGAAGGCCTGTTGGTTATACGATCATGCCCCATATTTTTTCTTTTATGACGAGGGTAAGTCAGAAGGCCGTGATTCTCTAATCATAGAATTTGCCAAGCAATATGAGGCCGATTTCCTGAAAAACAGGGTAGCTATTGACACGTGGAGAAAAATAAAAAATCCAAAACGTATCAGGTCCACTACCTTTTGGGAAAGTAAAATCTTGGATCCACTTTTGTTGATAGAAAGAGTAAAGGATGACAATATTGAAGGCGTTGAACTCGATATTGATTTTCACCCATTCAATTACGCCAAACTACTTCCAGAAGAACTGACCAATGAAAAACGAGAGCAGATAAAAGAAGCATGCCTGAGGAGTGGTGTAAAGATTGATATCCACTCACCCATTGTTGGCCCTTATACCCCCTCGCCGGACCCAACCAAGGGAAAGCAACGATTTTTTGATCCCACACAATGCCTTGAAGTCCAGTATGAGACCATTGAGCTGGCAAAAGATATTGGAGCAGGATCTGTGGTTGTCCACCTGATTGATACCTCTAACCTGAAAACAATGGTGGGATTGATTGAGAAGGCGGGCGGAAGCCGTGTAAGAATAACCGTTGAAAACTATCCACAGACCAAAGAGCGACAAACATCTGATATATTTATCGCCTGCATACATGAGATCTTTAATTCCCTGCCCCGAGAAGTAAGAGAGAAAAATTTTGGGATAACCTTAGATGTAGGCCACCTGAATATCGAGGGGGAAGATCCCCTCGTGGCTTCCGAAAAAATCGGAAATTGGTGTCTGGACAATGGAGTATATCTTCGCGTTCACGCAACCGACAATTATGGAGACTTGCTTTTTAGTCCCCCCACTTACAGTGCTGACGTTCACGGCAACGTCTCGGGGCGAGGGATAAACAATGCATTAATTATCAAGCTGTTACGCAGCATGGGGC
>JAIWEZ010000124.1:0-6978 GCA_048631945.1 Gammaproteobacteria bacterium
AGGCGTACCGAGGTGCGTCGCACAAGCAACCACGCAGTTTGACGCCGAGATTGCGGAAAAGGGCCATTTATGGATGGAAACTAGCCTAACGTAACAAACGGATTCAAGCGAACTCCAACGACGATCAAGATTTAATACACTGGTATGGGCTCACCCAAAGCGTGGCATTGATGAAAGGATTGATATATTTTGCGACTATGTTCGCCTTCCGTATAGCTGGTGCTTGTTGTGTCTATTGTGAAACACACGCCGCTTTCCATGGCTTTTGATAGACGCTTGGCCTGATGTACATGAAACTATGATCAGTGCCGGTTAGGCTTTCTGAGTGTCCGATGAATAGATAACCCCCTTCATGTAGCGTGTCGTACAATTTGTTGACCAGGACCTGCTGAGTCCTTTTGTCGAAGTATATCATCACGTTGCGGCAAAGTATGAAGTCAAAGGCCTCTTTGAACGGAAACGGCTCCATGAGGTTAAATCGCTTGAATTCAATTATTGCCATTAAGAACGGCTTGGTCCTGAAATACCCCTCATGGCTGCCGTATCCCCTAAGAAAATACTTTCTGGCCATAGATTCCGATATCTTTTTAAGACCGACTGCCGGATAGACTCCCTTCTTGGCCTGTGCCAGAGCCTTCGTGGAGATATCTGTCGCCAGAATTTTCACATTAAAGAAATGACTTTTCCCAAAGTATTCCAACAGCGATATCGCCAGAGAATAGGGCTCCTCCCCAGTCGAACACCCCGCACTCCAGAACCGGAGCCTGCGGGGACCCTTTCTGTTATTCCCTGATATATAAGTCGGGAATACCTCCTGCTTCATAAAATCAAAGTGTTCCTCTTCCCGAAAAAAGCTGGTCAGGTTGGTGGAGATCGCATCCAACATCCTCACCAGCTCAGCCCCGCTGTACTCTTGGGTCACGAACTTGTAATAGGCATTGAAATCTTTTAAACCCGTCTCACGCAGCCGCCTGCCCAGCCGGGCGCGCACCAGTTCCTTCTTGCCCTGATGTAAATTGATCCCGCAACTTTCGTAAACCAGGGCGCTGAACCGCCTGAAATCTCGTTCTGATAACTCTGTTGAAAACATATTGCAGTTGTTAGGAATGATGCATTCGTAAAAAGTCCATTTGTAAAAACAACTTGGCAGAACTGGTACTCAGATTTGAGTTAGTGCCCATCCACAAGTGAAGCCTCCCTGTGCTCCCGCACAGGGCATCCTGACTGTATCTAAGGACGGCGGATGGCGAAGTCGGCTCATCCCCGTGCTTTTGCACGTGGCATTCTGGCAAAGGTGAATAAAACTGGTAGATGCTCAGGCATGAACCTCAACTTTGTTTGAAGAGGCATTTTCCCCGGGCTGCCATTATTTTGATAGGTTTCACTATGCCGTCTATTAACCTGACGACTCGACCAGGCAGGGAATTTCAATGGTAAAGGTAGTCTTTCCAGGAACACTTTCACATTCAATGGTTCCGTTGTAATCCTCAAGCAAAAGGGATACTAGCGAAAGGCCAATGCCTACATGTTCATCAAGCTTGGCCTCGTGTCCGGTGCCTTTCTTGGTAGTGAAGAATAGCTTATATATGTGTTCACGGTCCTGCTCAGGGATACCGCAGCCAGTATCCTGAACCGTAATGATTACCTTGTCCTCTTGGGTAGAGGTTTCAACTACAAGGTGTTTGTCTTGTACATCGACCATTGCCTCCAGCGCATTCTGGACAAGGATCAAAATAATAATGCGGAAATCCGTCCTCCGTCCCCTTAAAACTGGAAGGGCATCATCCAACTTAAATACTTTTTTCACCCTGTGCTTGAAAAACATGTCGGCATTGAGAAGAAAAATACAGTCTTCTATGGCTTTATTGATTTTAACATCCCCTACCATAGAGCACCCTTCAACGATCAAATCACTTGTAAGGTTTCCCAGTTGGGTATTTAACTTATCAAGAGTCCTTGAGATTGATGTGATCCTTTCCTCCATAGGGCCTGGTAATCCTTCGAGTTCAGTTAAAGCTTCCGATTGGATTGCACTCCGTAATTGCTCCAGGCTCTGCTCCAGTTGTTCAGATCGAATATAGAGGATTTGAAGCGGGCCGTTGAGGTTGTGGACTATACCTTCGATGACCCTAACCAGAAAGACACCATAATAGTTTTCAGCAATCTTCCTCAGCAGCATCCGCTCTCTAGAGCTTTCTACTCGATTACCCATTCTTATCCCCTTCTCTTTTTCCTGATTGTCTCCCTTTGCGCCTGGAATGTGTAGGCAATGATTTTCTCTCTATCATCTTCATCCAGATCTATAAACTTTACAATAACCTGGTAGCGCTGCTTGCCATCCCCTTGAACAGTCGCAACACGCACAACCCGTCCAAATAGCTTTAACCGTATGGTCGGGAATCTTGAGATCGTAAAACTTGTCTTTAGGATCTGGCCTTGCTCAAAAGCCTTATCGCATATTATACTCATCCCGTTGCCGCTAATATCTGAGCCCCGGCCTACAAAAAGTTGGTCGTCACCCTTGTCATCCTTACAGGCCGCCCCCTCGAGCCCGGAGGTCCTGGAAAGAAGTTTTAACACGCGATCCAATTTGTCATCTATGTGGATCAAAAAATCAATCAGATTTGAATGAAAAGTACTATCAGCCTCATATTGTCCACCTTCATCAGAGGGCAAGGCAGCTTGGCTACTAAACCGGCAGCCGGGCTGTTGTTCAGATCGCATGACAGCTTCGTACTCTTCTTCATTCACAACTGAAAAATCAACATCAACCCATAAGGCTGCCCTTATGTACTCTCTTCTCTCCCGGCTCGGAAACTCCTGCATATTTTTCTCCCAGTACACAAAATTGCACAGCGATCTAAATATAATGGTGCAATCATTGTACCATATTTAATATTGGGGGTAAATCCTGCCCGGTGGAGCCGAATAATGCGCTGAAAGCTCAAAGCTGAAAGCCTGAAAAAGGTCTTGCGGGGTAGCATAACCTGTGGGGTAACACTTTACGTGTATGAAAAAGCTAAACTCTTACCCTGGGGAAATTTTTAGGTCGAGTCTTGATTCATTACGGGCAATATCGGAGAAGGCTGTGTCATGCTTGCTCCCCAGTTTCCCTTTTTCACAGAGTGCCAGAAAAGCCTCAACAACCTCACCATCAAATTGGGTACCGGCACTTTGCTTGATCGTCTCGAGCACAACCTCATGAGCAAGCTTGACCCGATAGGCACGGTTAGAGGCCATAGCATCATAAGTGTCAGCTACGGCAAGAATCCGGGACAGAAAGGGGATGGATTCACCCTTAAGACCATCAGGATATCCTTTCCCGTCCCATCTTTCGTGATGATGCAAAATGATTTTCTGCTCTCCTGTCAAAAGGCCCAAGTGGCCAATAATGTTCGCGCCAATTACGGGATGCTTTTTGATGGCTTCAAATTCCTGTTTGGTCAAGGGACCTGGTTTCAGCAGGATACTATCCGGAACGCCGATCTTGCCGATATCATGTAAGTGACCGGAAAAACCCAAGAGATCAAGTTCCTCGTCAGGACATCCCATCTCCTTTCCTATGCTCATTCCAAATTCGGTCACCCGACTCGAGTGCTGCTTGGTGTAAGGGTCTCTGGCCTCAATCGCTTCCACAAGGGCATACAGGGTGGCGAAAAGATTCTCGTAGATGTTTTCATACAGAGCAACATTTTCTATAACAAACGTGGCCCGCTCAGCCAAAAAATTCAGATAGTACAGATCCTTTTCAGTAAATGCCTTTGAATCATCTCTGACAATGGCGGCCAGCATGCCAAATAGCTTTTTCCGAATCTTGAACGGGATGGCAACCAGAGAGCGAATATTTGCATCTGAAAACACTCTGTCAGAACCGCCGTCAACAAGCAGGGGGATTCCATCAGAGATCTTCTTTGCAAGGACCCTGACCACCTCGCTCTGCCCCTCAGCCATCGTCTGCGTCTCAGGAGATGGCAGGCAGGGCGGGCACCTGTCAACCGTCACGGGACTGGCAGGCACAGACCGGCTGGCACTGTGGTCATATTTGGGTTCTTTATAAAAAGAGGCGATAGGGATTGGTCTTCCCATACTCTCATCCAGAACATGGAAATGGACTTCGTCGCACTTGGTAATATCCGCAGAAAGCTTAACGATCAGATCAAAAAGGGCTGAGCTGTTTGTTACCCAGTCTACCTTTTGTAAAATCATGTTCAATATTTTGAGATCCCCGACTTTGTTGGACAGCTCTTCATTTAGCCGGGCAATATGTTTCTTCTTTTCTATTTCCTCCTTTAAGAACATATTTTCCAAAAAGAGGGCCTTTTGTTCCAAGGCCCTCTTAATCGTCAGCTCTATTGCGCCGATTTTGAATGGTTTGACCAAGAAGTCTACCACGCCGTGCTTCAGGGTCGCTATCGTGTTATCCATAGATGGGTACCCGGTCATCACAACGACCGGTATTGTATTGTCGAGTTCATGAATCTTGCTGGTGAACTCTATCCCGTCCATTCCCGGCATATTAAGGTCTGTAAAACAAAAATCGATCCTCGTGTTCCCGAGAATCTCAAGGGCTTCCGTTCCATCTCGGGCAGTTAAAATTGAATAGATTCCCGTTTTGTGAAAATAGTCCCTGAAAACATCAAGGATCACTTCATCATCATCAACAACCAATATGTTCAGGGGTTCACTCATTAGTCTTCAAGCCTCTGATCAGGTAGAATTTCAAGGTATTGAATTCTCTTTCTGTCAATAATCCGTCTCTTTTTAGCGTGGAAATATTTTGTAGTTGTTCAAAATAGTTGGGTTCGCCACTTGTGGCACTGTGCATAAGATGAAGACCGGGCCGGTCGCTGGAGAAAAAGTTGAGTCTGGCTATCCTGTCTTGTTCCAGCTTCTGTTCGTCATCGCCTTCGTTCCTTTCTTTCTTGATGGCAACCAATTGGTCATAGGCCTCCTTTAGCTCTTTTAGCAACTGCTTGTTTTTCCGTATCAGATTGACCTTCTCAACGGCATTGTTGAACACAATCTCCATCTCCTGGAGTTTGAAGGGCTTTTTGATATACTCATACGCGCCTTCATGTATCGCCTCAATAGCGGTTTCAAGTGACCCGTGACCTGTAATAATGATAACGACCACATCAGGATTCGTCGCCTTGGCCTGGCGTAATACCTCCATGCCACCAATCCTGGGCATCAACAGGTCAGTAATTACCACATCAACAGGCTCTCTCGTAATAAACTCTACAGCCTCAAGACCATCGTTGAAGACCTTTACAGAAACATGCTCCTTTGAGACCAAATCTTTCAGGACGTCGCCGATCGTTCTGTCATCATCTACGATCACGCTACGGATGGTAGGATCTTGTGCCTGCTTCATGGATTAGGCCCTGTGGTTAAAGAGAATACCTAGCATTTCGTCAATTTTTCCCTTCAACAACAGCATGAGCACCTACTCGGAGTCTCTACGCAGAAATATGGGGAATCGACATAGTATGAACGCCCCATTTTCAATGTCTCGAAATTTCTATCCGCCTGCGGCGGGGAAATTATAGGCATCCTCTTTTTCTCAATCTGTATAGAAGTTTGATTGAATATGATAGGCAAGGTTTGTTTATTACCTATTTACTCTATCGGATAAGTTTGCCAAAAACTTGAGCTTCTTTGTCAAACGCAAACATAGCAAGATACCTGCCATATAGATGCCACCACAAAAAGAAAGCGCCTTTTATTTCAGTTCTACTGCCCTCCATGGCTAGTACATAACGATGCAACTATCACGCCAGCAAATCAGGTCTTGGCCAAGGATTAAACTGATTGATCTGTGGAAGGGAGCAACCCCCATCTTATGAATACTTGAAAATTGGACATTGAGCATTCTACATTGGATATTGACCCCATTAGGGGCCACTTTTTCCATGCCCCTTGACAGATAAAGCGTAGTCTCTTATTAGTTTTTTTCTAATCTCTAATGTGTTATATGAATGTCTCCAGACAAAATTTGGTGCCAGTCCCCTGATCTCATATGACCAATAGTCGACAATATTTGAATGTAAAGAATGGGCTTGCCATTGCAACGGTCCTTTTCTTGACACTCGCATGCCCAATTGTAAATTATGCCACCGACGCATTCCCAAAACGACAGGGCCTTATCAATGATTTTGCCAATGTCATTTCGCCCCAGTATGAACAAAAGCTGACAGAGGTTACTGGTGAGCTTCTTAAAAAAACAGGTGTACCCGTGGTCGTGGTCACCATGCCAGACATTGGTGGTGAGGATTACAACGAGTACGCCAACCGCCTGTATGCTGCATGGGGCATCGGGAAAAAGGGCGAAGACCGAGGAGTCCTTATCTTTGTCACGCTCAAAGAGCGCAAAATGCGTATCGAGATCGGCTACGGAATAGAGGGGCTTATCCCCGACGGGCTGGCCGGCGAGATCCGCGACCAGTATATCTTACCCTTCCTGAAGCAAAATCAGTTCGGTGAAGGGCTTTTGAATGGCACCCTTGCAATAGCCGGTATCATTGCCAAAGACGCGCATGTCAGCCTGACCGGACAGGTCCCTTTAAAACGGCGGCCAGCGAAGAGGCGTTCCGGCCTGTCGTCCCTTGTGTTCCTCTTGCTCTTTTTCTTGGTCCTCTTTTCTATGGGCAGGAGACGCGGCGGCATGTGGCCTCTCTTATTACTCTTGTTGATGGGTCGGGGTGGCGGATACTATGGAGGATACGGACGGGGCGGCTTTGGAGGAAGCTTCGGCGGCTTTGGAGGCGGTTTTGGCGGCTTTGGAGGCGGATTAAGCGGAGGAGGCGGGGCTGGAGGCGGTTTTTAGTCCGTTAATTTTGGAATTCGTGTTGTTTATGGCAGAAAATCTTAAAAGATGATCACGAAAGCACGAAAGATTGCCTGCCCTGGCGCTACGTGCCCGGAACAGCCGCCGACTTAGCCTATGTGCCAGGTCTGGGCCAGGGAAAGCACGAAATA
>JAIWEZ010000125.1:0-6933 GCA_048631945.1 Gammaproteobacteria bacterium
GATGCAGGTCAAGACTTACTAGATGGAAGGGCGGAGGCACAACCCACCAGGCATCGGGTATCCGGCATACAATTAATGCTTGACAAATATTGCAGGACTGAATAATTTATTTTTTTTATCAAATTGGAAAGGAGCTAACACTTTGGCAATTCACAAATCGGCCATCAAGAGGGCCAGGCAAAACAGGGACAGAAACCTTCGCAACAAATTAAGACGAACGCGCGTAAAAAACGTAATTAAGCGCGTCAGGGCTGCCATCAACGAAAAAACTCCGGAAGCGGCGCAGACTGCTTTGGCTGCAGCCATACCTGTTATCTATAAAGCAGCTCAAGAAGGAGCCATCCACAGAAACACAGCTTCCAGAAAGATATCCCGCCTGACTAGGCACGTTAACGCCATCGCTGCGTAATCACAAACTCAGCAAATCTCAGAAGCCCTGAAGGATTCGGTTATGGATCTTTTCGGCCAATCGGTCCGATATGGCTTCTATGGCCACCCTTTTGTTCTTCTCGGTTGCCAACTTGTCTGAAGGGTCCACCTTGAAGGCTTCTTTGTCAGACAGGGACTTATTTGACCATATAACATTGCCGTCGGCCCGTTCCAGGGCCATATCGAGAGTGATGGTGACACGGCGTTCAGCAGAGTCGTAGCTTGCAGTGTAAGCAATCGTCTCCTCACTCAAGGACATAATTGTACCGCTCAAAACCGCATCAGCCGTATCTTTTCCCACTACGCGAAGCACTTTGCTTCGGGTAAACTCATAGGTTATATCGCTCGTAAAGACCGTCTCAATCCCTGATACCGAAGTCCGGTTATCCAATACAGTAATGGCAATCGTACGCACACCCTCCGGAGCCGTCAGGCCCATTCCAGCGAAGTGATATCCGCAGCCGGCCGCTGCCACAAAAACAACCAGAGCAGCTATTGCCTTCCCTATCTCCTTAAACTGCATGCACCGTTTCTCCATCAAATTGGCCACTTGTCATTGGTCATTGGCCTGCCCCGTGAAGTCGCTTTTTCTACTTCACTGGGGTCATTGGTTTTGCTGGCATAAAATATCCAGCATCCGGCTAAACCACTACATTCACCAGCTTCTTTTTTACCACGATAACCTTCTTCACCGGCCGCCCTGCAATGCGTTCCACAATCCTGTCATTGGTCAGTGCAGCCGTCTTTATAGCCTCGTCATCCGAATCAGCAGCAATATTGAACCTGCTCCTCACCTTGCCGTTGACCTGCACAACGATCAGGATCTCGTCTTCTACAATAGCCTCATCACGATATTTGGGCCAGGCTGCCTCTATCACGCTTCCGGAGTTGCCCAGAGCCTCCCACAATTCCTCGGCCAAATGCGGCACAATAGGCGATAATAGGACTATGACGGTTTCTACGGCTAACCTCAACACAGAAGCGCCCTCTGGCGTCGAAAGGACATCTCCCTTGACAGCCTGTATAGAATTCACAAGTTCCATGACGGCACTGATTGCCGTATTAAAGTGAAACCTTGTCTCAATATCATTTGTCACACGCTTGATAGTCTGATGGGTCTTTCTGTAAAGGCTCCTCAGGTCGCCGGAAAGCTCTTCGCCCCCATCAAAGGACTTAACGTTCTGAATATGGGCACTATGTTCTGCCACCAGCCGCCATACCCTCTTGAGAAAGCGGTAAGCACCTTCCACCCCCTGATCGTTCCAGTCAAGGTCCCGCTCCGGCGGCGCTGCAAAAAGACAAAAAAGCCTGAGGGTATCGGCCCCATATTTATCTATGAGGACATTGGGATCGACTACGTTCTTTTTTGACTTGGACATCTTTTCGATCCGTCCAACCTCAACCTGGCTTCCACAAATCTTACAGGTTCGGCCCTGGTCATTCTCCACGACCTCTTCAGGAAACAAGAACCCATGGTTTGCACATCTCATGGTCTCCTTACAAACCATCCCCTGAGTCAGCAAACGTGTAAAGGGCTCCTTAAAGGTAACCAGCCCAAAATCCTTGAGGACCCTCGTAAAATACCGCGAATAAAGGAGATGGAGAATCGCATGTTCAATGCCGCCAATGTACTGGTCTACAGGCATCCAGTAATCCACGGCCTTCTTGTCAAACATCCCCTGATCATAATTTACACTGCAATATCGTTCAAAGTACCATGAAGATTCCACAAAGGTATCCATAGTGTCTGTCTCGCGACGTGCATCAAGATGGCCGCATTCAGGGCATGAAGTCTTCACAAAGCTTTCAAGTTCCGGCAAGGGGGATTTACCCCCTTTCAGCATATTGGCATCTTCGGGCAGTATCACAGGCAGTTGTTCTTCAGGAACCGGTACCACCCCGCATTTTTCGCAATATACAATCGGGATAGGGGCACCCCAATATCTTTGACGTGAAATCCCCCAGTCCCGGAGCCTGAAGTTAACAGCTCTTTTCCCGATCTTTTTCTCCTGCATATAGTCTGCGATGTTATCAAGAGCCTTTATGTTTCCCAACCCGTCAAAGGGCGCGGATCGAACCAATATTCCGTCATCTACATAAGCTTCTGTCATGGTTTCCGGGTCAAGTTTTTGTCCCTTAGGCTGAATCACTACAACAATCTCAAGGCCGTATTTTCGGGCAAATTCAAAATCTCGCTGGTCATGGGCCGGTACCGCCATGACCGCACCGGTCCCATATTCCATCAATGCAAAGTTGGCAGTAAAGATATGCATCCGCCGCTTGCTAAAAGGATTAATACAATAAGCCCCTATAAAGACACCCTCTTTTTCATAATCATCGGATGTACGTTTGGCCTTGTCCTGACGGCGCATGCGCTCAACAAAGGCCCGAACTTCGGCTTCCTGCTCGGTTCCTGCAGCAAGCTTGAGAACCAGCGGATGTTCCGGAGCCATGCACATAAAGGTGGCACCAAACACGGTGTCCTGACGAGTCGTGAACACCTTTATGTGGTCGTCACCATTCTCCAGGGGAAACCGGATCTCAGCTCCCAGACTCTTTCCAATCCAGTTCTCTTGCATGGCCACTACTTTGTCGGGCCACCCAGGGAGATGGTCACAGTACTTTAAAAGGTCATCAGCATAATCGGTTATACGGAAAAACCATTGGTCCAGCTCCTTTTGTGCTACTACCTGGCCGCACCGCCAACACAAACCTGCTTCTACTTGCTCATTGGCCAAGACCGTCCGGCAGTCTTCGCACCAGTTTACAAAAGATTTCTTCCTGTATACCATCCCCCTTTTGAACATCTTGACAAAAAGCCACTGTTCCCAATGGTAGTATTCGGGCTTACAAGTGGCCAGTTCTCGATCCCAGTCATAGCTAAACCCAAGTCGTTTGAGCTGGGTGCGCATGGTGTCAATATTTTGATATGTCCATTTGGCCGGGTGTACGTTGTTGGCTAAAGCCGCATTCTCTGCCGGCATCCCAAAGGCATCCCACCCCATGGGGTGAAGGACATTGCAACCCTGCATGCGTTTGTATCGCGCCACCACATCTCCTATGGCATAGTTGCGCACATGTCCCATATGGATGTTGCCCGACGGATACGGAAACATCTCCAACAAGTAATACTTCTTCTTGGCAGGGTCTTCTTCTACGCTGAAGAACCGATTGTCTTGCCAGATTCTCTGCCACTTCGATTCTACAAATTCGGGGTTGTATTCTTTCTGCATAGCATTCCTCTTTACCCGAACAAACTTTGGCAATTGGAGTGATGGTCAGAGACACCTGGTGTAAGACCCAGGACACAAGGTGGATGGGGAAAACATCTTGCCTTGCGCCTTACGCCTTGCGCCTTGCGCCAATTTTAATACCCAGTACTCCAACACTCCATTATTCCATCTTAATGAACCCTATATCACGACGGCACGTGGATCAAAGACCGGCCCGTCTGTGCAAGCATGGAGATATGCTCCAGGGTTGCCGGCCTTTTCAACCGCACATCCCAGGCAGACCCCAAAACCGCAGGCCATAACCGTCTCCAGAGAAACCTGGCACGAAACCTTGTACTTGCCGGCCATATCACTGACAGCCTTCAGCATCCCCGTCGGGCCGCAGGCATATATCATATCCGGTTTCCCATCAACCTCCAACGCCTGTTGAACGATAGACGTGATGAGGCCCTTCTCACCGAGGGTGCCGTCCTCAGTAGTTATGGCAACCTTAATACCCATTGACTCAAACGCTTCCCCACAGAGTATGTCGGCAGAGGTCCTCCCTCCCAGGAAGACCGTGGGCCTTATCCTCATTGACTCCACCAGAAAAAGGGCAAGATAATGAAGTGAAGCGACCCCAACACCACCGGCTATAAGAAATACGTCACAGATGCCCTCAGGACAAGAAAACCCGTTTCCGAGGGGGCCCAACACGTCTAACAAATCACCGGCTTTAAGCCCGGACATAGCCTGGGTGGTTTTTCCCACAACTTTATACAAGAGTTCAAACCCGCCGACCTCATCCCCTTCGGTAAGCCGGCTGTGAACAGAAAAAGGTCTACGCAGGAGAGGAATATTTCTGTCCGGTAGCCTGACCATGACGAACTGCCCGGGATGGGCCATGCGGGCCAACTCCGGAAAGGCAAGCCCCATTCTAAAATAGCCCGGCCCTACTCTTATGTGATGCAATATCTGAACTTTCTTCTGAAATAATTCTTTCATACCGACGACAGTACCTAACCCTAACCCGGATAAACCGGAAATACGAAGCACGAAATTCGAAACTCGAAACAAATCCAAAATACAAATGTTCGAATGTTCAAAACATGGAATCCAAGTTATTTGACATGATTATTGTTTTGGATTCAGTTTTGGTCATTTGCATTTTGAAAATTGAAAATTTGTTTCGGATTTCGATATTCGGATTTCGAATTTATTTTCTGCCAGAAAAAACACGAATTTTAGAACTAAGGAACTAAACCAAATCTCTGTCCCGCTCCCCTTCGACCAGGCTCAGGGTCGATAGAGCTCTGCGAGAGACAAAATCACTTGGTTTTGTTCATCACCTGTTATTGGCCAAGATCTTCTCGATGATTTCGGAAGTAGAGGCACTTTCTGTCAACGGGATCCGAATCACCCTCCCACCCATTGCCTCAACAACATCTCTTCCTACAATAGCATCCTCTTCCCAGTCCGCCCCCTTGACCAGGACATCGGGCATCACCAATCGGATCGTCACCAGAGGGTCAGGCTCGTCAAAGAGCGTTACAAAGTCCACGCACGCCAGAGCTGCCAGGACCTCAGCACGCTGGTCCTCAGGAACAATCGGACGTCCCGGCCCTTTGATCCGGCGAACGGAACTATCGGAATTTACGCCTACCACAAGGACATCCCCCTCGGCCCTGGCCGCCTCCAAATACCGGACATGGCCTATGTGAATAAGGTCAAAGCAGCCGTTGGTGAAGACAATTTTCTTGCCCCCCTTTTTCAGGGCCTGAACCTTTTCTTTCAGCCCTTCACGTTCGAAGATCTTATCACTCATAGGCCTCAGGCACCCGCTCCTTTAAACATGGAATATGCTTTCTTATTTTTTCCACTTTGCGCAAATCCATAGTAGCTGAAAGGGTGGCCGACCGTTTTCCTGCCCTTGCCAAAACTTCTCCGTAGGGGGATATGATACGTGAATGACCTGCATAAACCAGGTCTCCATCCTTCCCGCATCGGTTTGCCCCAAGGACAAAAAGCTGGTTTTCAATGGCCCGGGCCTTTAAAAGCACCTCCCAGTGAGATAGTCTTTCAGCCGGCCATTCGGCCATGACAGCTATCATTTTCGCTCCACCCAGCGCAAGAGACCGGCACAGCTCCGGGAATCTCAGATCATAGCATATCATCTGACCAATGGGCCCAAGAGAGGTCTTCAAAACCTCAGCTTTCCGACCTGGCTTAAAATAGCGGTCTTCTGCGGTTGGAGAAAAAAGATGAATTTTCCGATAGACGCCCGCAATAGATCCGTCCCTGTCCACAACATAGGCGGTATTGAAAACCCCGCCTCCCCTCTTTTCAGGCAAAGATCCAATGATTGTCAAATGCAGCTTTTTTGCTATCCCGGATAAATCATCAAGGACCCCTGGCGTTGTCTCAGACAGATCTTTTAGGCGCTCATTTGCAAAACCGGTTGACCACATCTCCGGCAGCAAAATGAGCTGCATGCCCTGCTTTGCCAGGGCACTTATGCGCCGCTTTACAGTGGCGAGGTTCCATTCAACGTCACCCCGGCGAACGTCAAACTGGATTATGGCTGCCCTAATCGTGTTCACAGTAGGCTTTTCCGTGCTTAACATCGTTTGCGTGCACATCCTTTTAAATCAACTCGCAAATAATGTCAAAAAGCTTCGATTACAATCGAAATTTTCGCCTCTCTCCTTCTAATCCGCAGACGTTCTAGGAAAATGATGCCACAAGCCTTCTAAGCTCACAGCAAACAGCCTAAACGGAGTCCTTCAACTATATAACCTGAAACAAAAATCAAAGTTTGTTAAATCAGATAGTTATTAACATATAACCATGGAAGCGCCTGTTGTGATATCTCTTTCTAACCCTTCCCGAATGATTGACGTACGGATGCATTTGGGCTATCTGGGGATATTATGGAACAAGGTCAAGGTTAAAGGGGAAGGAGTGGGGGTTCTATACGGTCTCGAAATCTTTGGTTTTTGTGTATCATAAATTGCAAGGGACATCTGTGTTTTGACAATCCTTGTTTTGAGCCACAGATATCAGGCCGACATCTCTACGGCCCCTTTTTGGTTCTCAAGTCGCAATGTGTTGAGCCTCATCCGGCAATTCGTTCTACAAACCTTCCAACAACGACATTAGACCAACCTACCGATCTTTTCTGAGTTTTTCCTTGACATGCAAGAATCCGCAGCTTAGCATTAACAAAAAGGTCCAATACTACCTTCCCATGATTTTTATGTCGGGGAGATGGATCTAGTACGCAAATTAGGAT
>JAIWEZ010000126.1:0-6908 GCA_048631945.1 Gammaproteobacteria bacterium
GCCCAAGCCTCTCGTACTTGCTGACATCGACTACGTCGTTCAACCTGAAATAATCACTGACATCAATCAGATTTAGGATCTCTCCGACGATGATATGCTCCGTGAACTCAACAATTGCCTGGACGCATTGCAGAAGATCGATATGGAAGTGCTGGTCGTTGATACCATGCATCCGGGCCTGCGGATTCCAGCCGTTTACACCATCATCCCCGGTGCGCATTTTCGTGAGCGTGCGGCCGGCGGTGATGCAGTGCTGTTTGCCGCCAAGCTAGCCGCCGAGCTGCTTGACCCGGCCGAGTTGGAAGAAAAACTCAGCAGCATGCAGGAAAAACTGCCGGATGCCTATTATCTGGAATTCTACAGGGGTAGAAACCTGTATGAGCAGGGAGTTGTTGAACCGGCTCTGAACTGCTTCAGGCAGGCTCTTGAAAAAAATCCCGATAAGGAAGACATGCCCTACATCTGTTCGTACACGGGAAGCTGCCTGCGTGATTTAGGTCGATTCCGGGAGGCTATTACAGTGCTGGATACCGGGCTGGCCGTTGATGAAGAACGACCGGATATCCATAATATCTTAGGGGTATGCCATTTTAAATGCGATAATTTTGAGAGGGCCATTCATCATTTCCAGCGTGCCGTGGAATTGAATCCCGCTTCCGCCATTGATTATGCCAACATCGCTTCTAATTATCGAGATATGGGCAAAAAAGAATTGGCTATTCAATTCTATCAACTTGCCTTAGATCTCGATCCATCCATAGAGTTCGCCAGAGATAGCCTGCACAGTTTGCAAGAATAGCCTTTATTATCGATTTTCATTCCAAAATCCGCAATCCGCAATCCAAAATCGGTTCATCCCTTTTCCATTTCTTTTAAAACGAACCTCAGCCTTTCCTCTACAGGCATCACCCCAATCCTGGTTACCTCATAGCCGAGCATCTTGTAACTTTGCTCCAGGCATTTATCCAACCTAATGGCGATCCGGCTATCCTCAATTCTGGCATGATCAACCTCATAGGGGAGTCGATCCAGCAAGAAGACTTTTTTGTATCGGTTGCGAGGGCTTTTCTCAATTGCCTCTATTGCGTCAAGGCCGGCTATCTCAAAGTAAGCGATGCTGTCAGGGATAGCCCGATCAAAGATAATCACTTGATCTTTGGGCAAACCCGCTTCAATAGTTATCTTGGCATTGAGTATCCGGTTTTCAAAAGATTTCTTATCGGCTCTGATCTCTTCCAAGGTCCATCCCTGTCCCATTTGCGTTTCAATATAGCCCCTTGCCACCTCATGGATGACCCTGTACCCAAGCTTTTCCAACTCCCGGACCAAGGCGGTTTTGCCTGAAGAAGGCGCCCCTGTCACAACATGCCAGTTTGTTTCACTCATACCCCGGTATTCTTAATATTTTTTCCACGAACAATAGGAAAACTCACACAAACGGTCAAGAAAAAGCGTTATCGTGTAATGAAACCAAAGAAAAAGTGTAACCGTTCACGGGACGGCTTGTTTCTTACCGCTCCCATGTCTCCAACCCCTATTTTTCCAAGAAACACGGCATCCTGTGAACGGTTACGAAAAAGTTTGCAGGCATGCCATATTTCTGATATATTTAATTGTTTTAAATCCTAAACAGCAGCGCACTCAGCTTTCTAATGGCAAAAGAGCGCTGACACCTGCTTTGCAACGGTTTGGGCGACAGCCTGGATACAGCTCATATTCGATGAAAGGACTACTGCCATGCCAATATATGAATTTCGCTGTTTGAAGTGCAATGAGGTCTTTGAAATCCTCATGGTGACTACCAAGGACGGGGTGGAGATGAAGTGTCCTCACTGCGGGGCTGAAGACCTTGAGCGTGTTCTGAGCACGAGCAGCTATGCTATGGGCTTTAGCAAGGGAGAATCTCGAGGCCCAAAGGTCGAATCTAGAGAATGCGCTTCCGGAACCTGTACCACCTGGAATATTCCCGGTCATTCCGAGAAATAGGAAAGCACATCTTTACTCGCCGCTTGAACTTCAAAAAAGATTTGACAAGCTTGCCGCCTATTATTATCTTCTATTGAAACTCAATTACAATAAGAAGGGAAAGAATGCAACCAGTTCACAATCAGGAAGAACAGCAGTTCAAGCGCCTTTTTGAAGATGAAGGAATCGACCGAGTCGAGGATAGATTGGCCATCCTGAAGGTCTTTCTTGGCATTGAGCTGCACATAAGCTTTCAGGAATTTATCGCTGCCTTGAAAGATAATGGCTATAGTTTTGAGCCGGACTTAGTAAAAAAGACGCTAAACCTCCTCTGCCGCTATGGCTTTGCCGCAAAGAAGGAATTCGAAGGCCAGCCTACCCTGTATGAGCACCGACATCTTGGTTTTCACCATGACCACCTAATTTGCACTAAATGTGGGAAGATAGTCGAGTTTGAAAACCGTCAGATGGAAGATCTTCAAGTTGACATAGCCGCTTTGCATGGTTTCCACGTACTTCAGCACAAGATGGAAATCTACGGCCTTTGTTCGGACTGCCTGAAGGAGCGTGTTCGATTAATGCCCCTTTCATTTGCCCAAGAAGGCGAACTTGGCATTGTACAGGAATTCATGGGAGGGGCTGGCGCGCAACTCAGATTGGCCACCATAGGGTTGAGGAAAGGTGACGAGGTCGAGGTCATAACCAACAATGGTCAAGGTCAGCTTGTTATCGCTGTCAGCGGTACGCGGTTGGCCCTTGGCCGAGGTATCGCCAGGAAGATCATGATGAAACCCAATGGGAGCAGAAAGGGATAGCTGTGGACCTGAGTGAGTTGAAGGAAGGCCAGACTGCTACCGTGGTACGGGTTGGTGGTGACGGCCCTTTTCGCAGAAGGCTCCTTGAGATGGGTTTTTTGCGAGGCACTGACGTCTACGTAGAAAAATATGCCCCCCTGAGAGACCCCATTGAACTCATTCTAAAGGGGTATCATGTTTCCCTCCGTATGGATGAGGCCGCCCGCATTCAAGTCGAAAACGTTAGGGATTCAAGATAGCGCATGCCAAAAAAATCTATAACCATCGCCCTTGCCGGGAATCCTAACTCGGGCAAGAGCACTATTTTTAACAATTTGACCGGCACCCGTCAAAAGGTAGGAAACTGGCCTGGGGTTACCGTTGAGAAAAAAGAAGGGCACCTCAAGACCAACGGTTATGACCTTGCCGTGGTGGACCTCCCCGGCACGTACAGCCTCACTGCCTACTCCATTGAAGAAATTGTTGCCCGCAATTTCATCCTGGATGAAAAGCCCGACGTGGTAGTCGGTATCATTGATGCCTCCAATCTGGAACGTAATCTTTACTTAGCCACACAGCTTCGCGAACTCGACACAAAGGTTATTTTTGTCCTCAATATGGCTGATTGTGCCAGAGAGCGAGGTATCAAGATCGATGCAGATAAGCTCTGTGAACTTCTTGATGTGCCCGTGATCTTTACGGTTGGGAACAGAAACAAAGGAACCCAGGAGCTCCTTAAAACGATCATCTCGGTGGCAGAGACCGAGATAGATCTTCCTCGCACCCGCCGGGTCTATTACGGCAAAGATATCGAAAAGGCCATCAATGAACTATCAGAATTCATAAGAGAGAAATCCAGCGCAGAGCTTCCCTATCATATCCGGTGGATTGCAATAAAGCTTCTTGAAAACGACAAAATCGTCAAAGACCGGGTACTCGAATCTACAAATCCATACGGCGAGGCCATACTTCAACAAGCAGAACTAAAGCGCGAGTACCTTCGTGAATTCTTTGATGAAGAGCCGGAGATCGTCATGACCGACCACCGCTACGGTTTTATTGCGGGAATTGTCAAAGAGGTCCTGAAGACGGTCTCAAAACAACGGGTGGACGTTTCGCGGCAAATAGACCAGGTATTGACTAACCGCCTTCTGGGGCTTCCCATCTTTGTTTTTTTTATTTGGGCCATGTTTCAACTCACTTTTTCATTAGGGGCCTACCCCATGGACTGGATCGATGCGGGTGTGGGATGGCTGGGTGTGAGTGCCGGTCGAATCCTGCCAGAGGGCTTATTCGCTGATTTAATCGTGAACGGTATAATTGCCGGAGTGGGAAGTGTCGCCATATTCTTGCCAAATATTCTCATTCTGTTTTTCTGCATTGCCCTGTTTGAGGATACCGGCTATATGGCCCGAGCTGCCTTCTTAATGGATAAGGTCATGCACCTCATAGGGCTTCACGGCAAATCTTTTATTCCCATGCTTATGGGGTTTGGCTGCAACGTCCCGGCCATCATGGCTACTCGGACTCTCGAGAGTGAAAAGGACCGCATCTTGACTATTCTGATCAATCCCATGATGTCGTGTGCAGCCAGGCTGCCAGTGTATATCCTGCTGGCGGGGGCGTTCTTTGGGGCCAAGGCCGGCAATGCTATCTTCTCCATCTATGCCTTAGGTATTGTACTGGCCATTTCCGTGGGTCGCCTATTTCGATCGACTCTGCTCAGAGGCAAGGTTGCTCCCTTTGTGATGGAACTCCCACCGTACCGTGTCCCCATGTTCAAGGGGCTGTTGATCCACATGTGGGATCGCAGCAAGATCTTCCTTAAAAAGATAGGAGGCGTGATCCTGATCGGCTCGGTTATTATTTGGTTCTTGAGTGCCTTTCCCAAACATGTCCAATTTTCAAGGAATTACGAAAGCGAGATAGCAAATATCAGTGCCCACTATGACTCCAACATAGTCTCAGCGCGGGGTGATGTCCTGGAACGACTTGTCAGGGAAAGGGACGACGCTATTTCGACTCTGGAAAGCCTTAAGGCAAGAGAAAAGATTGAAAGCTCATATATAGGCCGGCTGGGCAAAGTATTGGCCCCTGTATTTGCTCCCATTGGCATGGACTGGCGCGGCAGTGTGGCAGTGTTTACGGGTTTTGTGGCCAAAGAGATTGTTGTAAGCACTATGGGGGTCCTGTATGCTGCAGGGGCTGATGGGGAAGAAGAGAGCGAGGCCCTGAAAGTGGCCTTGAAAAAATCCAACATGACTCCCCTTTCTGCATATGCCATGATGGCCTTTGTGCTCATTTATGTGCCCTGCCTTGCCACGGTGGCGGTCATCAGGCGTGAGACCAATTCCTGGAAGTGGGCTGTATTTAGTATTACCTACAGCACCGCGTTGGCCTGGCTCGTTGCTTTCTTGATCTATCAGGGAGGTAAAGTAGTCGGGCTTGCATGATCCAGAGTCACGGTAACCCTATCTCTGTAAGGTCCTCTGCCAGTACAAGTGGGCCGTGGTAGGTTTTTCGACACTGTTCGAAGACATCAACTGCATCGCATTCCGGGTAGAAGTGGCTTAGTACGAGCTTTTTTACCCCTGCCTGGGTCGCAATTCTTCCTGCCAGCGATGGAGTCAGATGCCCTGGAACCTTCATCTCGTCCGGAAGAGCAGATTCACAAATCAGGACATCCACCCCTTTTGCCAGTGTAACAAGGTTGTCACAGAGATCGGTATCCCCTGAATAGACAACAGATTTTCCGTTGGGTCCGGTGATCCGGTAGGCAAGGCTCATGTCTGTATGTTCCATTGGCAGGCTGTCCACGTCAAAGAGTTCGCAGTCGAGGTGGTCACGGCCCTTTGTGTTGAGTTCTGAAATCCTCAGCAGGCCCGGTGCCAGTTCGATCCATTCACCATAAGCAAATTTGAGTTTTTCGTAAAAGTTTACAAATCCCTCAGCCGCTACAATTGTAAATGGCTTAAGCCGTCTGTAGGTGTTAGGGTACTTGCTAGCAAACAAGAGAGTAACCAGTTCGCCCGTATGGTCTGGGTGGAGATGGCTGTAAAAGATGTGAGAAAGCCTATCAATAGTGACCCCTGCCTCAAGGAGTCGCCTCATGGTACCTGCTCCAGAATCAAACAGTAGCAGGCTTTGACCTATCTCAATCAAGACCGAACAACTGCTCCGTTTCAAAGAGGGCACACACGTACCGGAGCCGAGTATTGTTATTTTCATGATCTACAGCTCCTTACACCGCCAGATTTTTTACAAGTTGTATTGTTTTTGTAACACCTTGCGTGTCTGAAAAAGTGCCGTTTTGCTCACAGGAGTGAGCAAGATCGGGCCTTTCTCAAAAAGCTATACACTTAGTTGTTTTCAATGGTTAGGATTTGTTTGAAAATTGACGAGCGATGCCTATTACCTTGTACACCGTTGCCCCGGCCAGGTAAGCAATATCCTCTGTGGGCAGATACGAAGCTATCGATTTGTCAAAATAGAGATTCGCTTCGGGCGGAAACTCCTCGTCCCCCCTCCATAAAGACAGGACCACCGGTACGCGAGGGAGTGCAGAGATCTTCAGGGCCTTGTCCCCAGGAGATGACGACACCTGGCCGATCACTTTGGCAACTTCACCCAGGAGTGAGGGTTTTGCTCCGAAGTATTTTACCAACGGCACGATTGCCCGTTTTGTAAACGCCCCATAATAGAAGGAGCCGGAGGGTACTTCCCGGAATGTAATCCACTCATCGGCAACAGGCTCTCCTCTGGCCGTGATCAAATAGTGGAGAAGGAGCGCCTGATCAGGAATCTTAAGGGGGCTAGAGTTTTCATCAAAAAAAATCGTGTCGTTGTGCACGCTGAGAGTATATGTATGGCCCAGGTAAGGAATCTTAACTTGCCTTATCCCAGCAGGGACCCGCTCCAGTGAAAGGCCCGCATTGGCACAGCACCTTTCTATATCAAGCTTTGACAGGGTATCGAGAGCCAGTGCCCTCGACGTTTCATAATCATGTTGTGTCGGCATTTTTTCAAATAGGTCCAAGTCGATATTTTCATATATATGATGACATAAGGCATAAGCTTAGTAAACCCTAACATTGGAGACCTTTGCAAAACTGTCATTTTTTCGTGATGCGGCGTCAGGCTTCGAATTTT
>JAIWEZ010000127.1:0-6760 GCA_048631945.1 Gammaproteobacteria bacterium
GACCTTGCGGAAAATTGCTCATTTCTGAATTGGAAACTTACGCTTGTGCCCATTGAGTTTTTACGATTCATGGATGGGCACTAACTATATTTTCTTAGAAAGAGATTTTAAGGAAAATCCGTTTTGAAAGTTAACAAGGCAAGCAAAACAATCTTTGTATGTCAAGGGTGTGGCTATCAATCGCTCAAATGGATGGGCAAATGCCCTGAGTGCGGCGAATGGAATAGCTTGGTGGAGGAAAGGCAAAGCACCACCATATCATCCGGCGAATCAACTCCCGCCTGGCGTTCTCGACCTGTTCCAATCGATTCAGTGGAGATGAATCATCAAAGACGCATCAGGACCGGTATACAAGAATTTGACAGGGTACTGGGAGGCGGAATAGTTCCAGGGTCCCTTATCTTGGTAGGCGGAGATCCGGGCATTGGCAAGTCCACACTTATGCTCCAGGTCTTGCACCGGATAGCGGGAGGCGAACAAAAGGTGCTATACATCTCCGGCGAGGAATCCCTTGAGCAGATCAAGCTTAGAAGCGACCGCCTCGGTACTTGTTCGGACAATCTATGGATAGTATCAGAGGTCGCGCTCGAATCGATCAGGGCCGTAGCCGATGAGATGCGTCCGAAGGCAATGGTTGTGGATTCGATTCAAACCGTGTTTGCCCCTGAATTGACCTCAGCACCTGGAAGCGTCAGCCAGGTGCGGGAGGCGACGATGCACCTCATGCACCTGGCAAAGCGGACCGGCATTCCGATTTTCCTCATAGGACACGTTACCAAAGACGGTGCCATTGCAGGCCCCAGGCTCCTGGAACACATAGTCGATACTGTGTTGTATTTTGAGGGTGAGCAGAATAACATTTTTCGCATACTTCGTGCAGTCAAGAATCGCTTTGGTTCCACTAACGAGATAGGCGTATTTGAAATGAGGGATAATGGGCTTTGTGAAGTTTTGAATCCCTCCACAATATTCTTGTCTCAACGCCCATCACTTGTCCCCGGTTCCGTGGTAACAGCCAGCATCGAAGGCTCCAGGCCCATATTGCTTGAGCTTCAGGCCCTTGTTGGCCGAGCCAGTTTTGGCACACCACGTCGAACTGTCCTGGGTGTAGACTACAACAGGGTTTCTCTGCTTGTAGCTGTCATGGAAAAAAAACTTGGTTTGCAGTTAATGCATCAAGACATCTTTGTAAATGTAACCGGCGGCGTAAAGGTGGATGAGCCTGCCGTAGATCTTGGTATTGTCTCGGCTATTGCTTCGAGTTTCTTAGATAAACCCGTCAAGGAGTCTACTCTGGTTTTTGGGGAGATTGGGCTAACGGGAGAAGTCCGCGGAATTAGTCGAGCCGAGCCAAGGGTGCACGAGGCACAAAAGATGGGTTTTAGGCGGTGCCTCCTTCCTGGAAACAATCTGAAGCATATCAAGGGGCCGACAGATATCGAGATGGTCGGTGTGCAGACAATCTCAGAGTTGGTTGATGTGTTGCTTTAACTTGAAAAACCGTAACACTTGATGGTATCATAAAAAGTCAATTTTACTCACTCCGTGACCATTTTGGGCGCACTTGTGAAAACTGATCCATGGCATGATTATTATGCAAGACGTGCTCGTGAGGAGCGATACCCGGCGCGATCTGTTTACAAGCTTAAGGAGATTCAAAAAAGATTTGGCGTCCTGAAAATAGGGACCAGAGTGCTTGATCTGGGCTGTTGCCCGGGCTCCTGGTTGCTATTTACCTCACAGGTTGTAAGAAATAGAGGTCTCGTTGTTGGAGTGGACACGACCCCTCTTACCATTCAGCTTCCGTCCAATGTTCGCTTTGTACAGCATAATGTGGTTGCCTGGAATGAGTCATTCATAGAGAACGTCGGGACAAATTTCCAAACAGTTCTGAGCGATATGGCCCCATCTACCACAGGAAGCAAGTTTGTGAATGCGCAGAAATCGATTCAACTGTGCGAATCTGCCTTAGCCATCTCGGCCCGCGTGCTGAGGCCAGGGGGGGCCTTTGTCTGCAAGATTTTTCACGGCTCTGACTTGAAGGGGTTTTCAGATATGGTCAGGAAATGTTTTGGCCGAGTTGTGCACTTTAAGCCAAAATCAAGCCGAAAAGCAAGCAAAGAGATCTATATCGTTGGATTGGGAAAGATCTAGGGGCTTCGTCCGAATTATCACTCACAACCCTATGATTTTAATGAGTTGCAGAAATTCCAAGGGCTAAACTAGGAGGTAGTTATGTCCGGGCATTCAAAGTGGAGTTCGATTAAGCATAAGAAGGGTATAACAGACGCCAGGCGGGGCAAAGTCTTTACAAAGCTGATCAAAGAGATCACTGTGGCTGCACGTATGGGGGAAGGCGATCCGGATGCCAACCCACGTCTGCGCACAGCCATTGCCACGGCCAAGTCAGAGAATATGCCTAAGGACAATATTGAAAGGGCTATTAAGAAAGGGACTGGGGAACTGGAGGGGGTTGCCTACGAAGAAATCTATTATGAAGGATACGGTCCTGGTGGAGCGGCGGTTTTGGTGGAATCCTTGACAGATAACAAGAAGCGCACTGTGGCTGATATCCGCTACGTCTTTAGTAAAGCAGGGGGGAATCTTGGTGAAGTGGGCTGCGTAGCCTGGATGTTTGAAAAAAAGGGCCTGTTTGTATTTGAAAAGGGGGAGACAGATGAAGAGACGCTCATGGAGGTGGTTCTGGATGCAGGGGGAGAAGATATCCGGGATGAAGAAAGCACCTTTGAGGTCATCACGCCCCCACAGGATTTTGAAGCGGTGAAAAATGTGCTGGATGAAAGAAACATGCGCTACTTGCTTGCCGAAATCACCATGGTACCTAAAACTACAGTAAAACTGGAAGACAAACAGGCCGAACAGATGCTTCGGCTCATGGACGGCTTGGAAGATTCAGACGATGTCCAGAAGGTTTTTTCGAATTTTGACATTGCCGACAAGACACTTGAGCAAATAGGTAGGGCATAATTTTACCATAGGTTATCTTGTTGTGAAAATATGTTTGCAAAGCGATTTGTTTTTAGTATAGATAAACTGTTTTAAAAATCTTTGACGACTCTATGTTGGCCATTGGTGCAAAAAGATCTTAGAAAAAGGATTTTTGAAACAGCTTGTTCGAATAGTAGTTGAGACAATACGGGCCAGGAGGATAGCGAGACTACTTTGCTGGTACTGGATGAACTACAGTACTCTGAGGACCATATCTGGGTCCGGTACGAAGAGAATCACACGGTCACCCTCGGCTTAACGGATTATGCCCAGTTGCAACTTGGAAAACTAAATTATGTGGAACTCCCGAACGAGGGTGATGAGATTGGCACATGTGAGTGCTTTGCAAGTGTGGAGTGTGGCAGGCTTTTTAACGATCTCTACGCCCCTATATGTGGCCTCGTTATTTCTGTCAATCAGGAGATTATTGAGGCCCCCAGATTGATAAATTACTCGCCTTACAACAAAGGCTGGATCATCCGGGCTAAGCTTTATTCCCTTGATGACCTGAACATGCTCATGTCCTGCGATGCTTATGAAGAGTACATCCTAACCAACTACTTGCCAATATAATCCCTATATATCACCTTTCTGTAACCTTGAACATGCGCTCCACTGCCCGGGAGGCGGGTATGCGCACATTTTCACTCACCTTAACCTCATAGGTCATGGCAGTTATAGCCCTCAGGACATCGCTAAGTGTAGTACGCTTCATGTCCTCACACACCATAAATTCAGAGACCCTGTAGAACAACTTGTTCGGGTTTGCCTTCTGGAGCGGATAGACAAGCCCCTCCTCGGTGCCCACGATGAAAGACTGACTATCAGAGCGTTTGGCGAAATCGAGCATCCCAGACGTACTTAATACCGCATCGGCCAAGGCCAATACCTCAGGCCGGCATTCCGGGTGGGCCATGAAGAGGGCCTCGGGATGGGCGGCCTTTGCATTCAGCACCTCTTCGGCGCTTAACCGATCATGGATCGGGCAATACCCATCCCAGCAGTGAATCCTTTTGGTACTCTTGGAAGCTGCATATTGACATAGGTTCCGGTCCGGGGTCATCAAGATCTCGTGTTCAACTAAGCTGTTCACCACCGCGACCGCATTGGCAGAAGTGCAGCAGATGGTAGAATGCGCTTTAACCGAGGCAGAGGAATTGACATATGTAACCACAGGGATCTCACCCAGTTCGGCAATTCTGGCCTTCAGGGCTTCAGGTGTGATCATATCAGCCATGGGACATCCAGCATCCAGGCGAGGGATGAGCACTGTTTTGTCAGGTGATACGATGGAAGCGGTCTCGGCCATGAAGTGCACCCCGCAAAAGACAATCACATCCGCATCAGTCTTGGCTGCCTTGATGCTCAGCTCAAGGGAATCCCCTGTCAGGTCGGCAATGTCCTGAATCTCTGGCCGTTGATAGTTATGTACGAGTAAAATGGCATTGCGCTCCTTTAGAAGTGCCCTGATCTCCTGTACAATGAATTGGTCATTTGTCATTTGTTACTCGTTATTCGTTGCTGGATGCTGGTTACTGGATACTCGATGTCTGAGATCCACCCAGCCACTCACCTTCTTATGAATCCGCATTCCGCATTCGGCAATCCGCAATCCTATATCAGTCACGGTTGATACCTTTACTGTTCGCCCTGAAGCTGCAGCACTTCCGCGCCATTCGGGATCTCAAATACAAACAAGGATGAATTTAACCCCTGGTTGAACCTATAGCCTTCAAACCGGAGGGTGGTTCTGTCTCCAAAGGCATTGCAGGTAACTGATTTTACAATGTCAAAGGTCTCTTTTGAGATGAACAAGTAAAGTTCGGCCAGGCTCGGACGCTCTTCCCTGGGAACAAGCTTCAAGACATAATGGCCTTTTTCCTGAACCTCCTTAGGCGCGAGTTCCAGGACAAATTCCTTGGAAAGTTCTCCGGGTTTGGTAAAGAAGTCCGCACCCTTCTTGCTGCCAAAATAGTCGACAGCCCGACCCAGCATAACCTGGTTTTCCTCTGGCCTATAAATCCAGACCGTATCTCCATCCGTTATAATGAGATACTCCTCAGGCGTCTTATAGTGCCAACGCATCATGCCGGGACGACCAAAATAGAGGTGACCCATTGCAGTGTCAACCATGCCCATTGCCTTTAAATGCGCTTCCTGGACGAAATCGGCCTCAAAATCGCCGGCCGCATATCGTTGCTGGACCCGGTCCAGGATGTCGGGCGCTTCCAAGCCCCAGCATGTGTTATACCAGGGGCCAAACAAGACAATACAAATGAGAAAGCATCTAATCATAATGTTTATCACCCATTTAAGTGCCTAAAGTGAACTATACAGTCCAAAGTTCTGTCATTCCTGCGGAAGCAGGAATCCATAACTCCTTGATTTTCCTGGATTCCCGCTTTCGCGGGAATGACGGTTCAGGCAATATGATATTTCTTTAAAATTCATGTGGTTAGGAAGAACTATGGACTCTCAAGTTAGTTATTCGAATAACAATTAACGATTAACAAATAACAACCATGCCCATCACTCCAGTACTCCATCACTCCAGTGCTCCAATTGTGGTTCGACAAGCTCACCACCCTGAGCAAAGTCGAAGGGGGGCGAAGCCCCTAAGTTCTTCCGCCGCCCGTGCTACCCTTTTTGTGGTGGCCACGCCTATCGGCCACATGGAAGACATAACCTTGCGAGCCATCCGTACCCTGAAAGAGGTGGAGCTGATCGCAGCCGAGGATACGCGACAGACCAGGAAGCTGATGACACGTTATGAGGTTTCCAAGCCACTTCTCTCATACCATGACCATAATAAAGAGAAGCGCACCCCGGCGCTTATCGAGAAACTCAAAGCCGGCAAATCCATTGCACTTGTTACGGATGCAGGCACCCCATCAGTATCAGACCCTGGGCATTATCTTGTCCGGGCGGCCGTCAGGGCAGCCATCCCGGTTGTCCCGATCCCAGGGGCCTCGGCCTTGATTGCCGCATTGAGTGTATCAGGACTTCCTACAGACAGCTTTGTCTTTATAGGATTTGTTCCAAGAAAATCCGCCAAGCGCAGAGACCTCCTGGAAAGACTAAAAGAAGAGCCCCGCACCCTTATTTTTTATGAGTCTCCCAAACGGCTCCTGGGTCTGATGCAGGAAGTCATCAATCTGATGGGAGACCGAAAGGCCGTGGTGGCACGGGAATTGACCAAAATTCATGAGGAGACCCTCAGGGGATCATTGAGTAAGATACTCAAAGTGTTGGCAGCACGTTCTGCCCTGAAAGGTGAATGTACGCTTCTTGTGGGAGGGTGTGAAGGAGCCGGGGAATTAGACCGCAACTCGCTTGTACGCGAGCTTAGACGCTTGCGCCTTGAGACAGGTCGTCCCTTGTCCGACGTGGTAAAAGAGGTTGCCAAAGAATATGGCCTTTCGAGGAAAGTGGTCTATGAGGAGGCACTGAAGCTCAAGAAAGAAGCGTCCAATGCTTCAAACAAGTCAAAATAAACCGACAAACCGGGAAACCATAATCTTGAAATGCCACAATTGGTCACAAGGAATTTTGTGATTCTATGAACGGCACTATTCCTATCACTGACGTCTTATCTCTTCTGGTACGCAGTTTGCCGGGCAATGAAAATGGATACATCGGCCGCATTCGTTCCTTCTTATTGTTAAAATAAGCGCTGCCACGGACAGACAATAGATCACCAACAATCCTGTCTGTAATCTCAACCAGTGAAAAGGAAGAAGGATAGGAAGAC
>JAIWEZ010000128.1:0-6726 GCA_048631945.1 Gammaproteobacteria bacterium
GTGAAAACCGGAGTCCAGAGCCTTTGTAACTATCTGAATAAACTGGATTCCGGCTTTCGCGACTCGACTGAGCTCGCCGAAGTCCGGAATGACAGAAAGGGGTGTTTTTCGACTTTTTACGAATGCATCAACTATGAGTATTGTTTTGATATCTCTACCGGGTTGGGCCGAAGAGGATTCAATTCATCAAGAGTAAACAGGCTGTTGCCCAAATCCCTTTTATAGTTCCATGATTGTACACTCGGGAAAAGACGTGCTATTTTAAGGTTAGCGAAGAAGCACAGAGCCTATGAAGAAAGTCTCTTATCATGGTTGTAACATTTAAGAATCTCTCAGCAGATCAGTCTAATACATACGGACTGGTCCTGTCCTCAGCTGGCATCTCGCATCGTACGAGAAAAGGGGAGCTTGGGTGGAACATACTGGTAAATGATACAGAATACCAAAAAGCCCTTAACACGATCGAACGATACCTTAAAGAGAACCAGGATTTTTATCCATCGGATAAACCCTTTTCTCATGAATACCACAAGACATTCACGGGACTATGGGTATGCGGCATATTGCTGGCATCCCATCTGGCAATAACAATAGGCAATAACAGTCGGGTTTTCATCATAGCCTACGGTTCATCGGCCTTTCACATTTTGCACGGCGAATTGTACAGGAGCGTGACCTCGTTGATGATTCACGCGAACGCCTTGCACCTTGCAGGCAATATCCTTGGAATCGCCGTATTTGGCACCGCCGTCTGTACCATCACGGGTTGGGGCGTTGGCTGGCTTATGATCCTTGTGACCGGCATAGCCGGCAACATTATGAACGCCGTCTTGTACCAGGCAGGCCATCTTTCAGTCGGAGCTTCTACCGCTGTGTTCGGAGCAATCGGCATCCTGGCCGCGCAACAGTTCTCCAAGAAATTCAGACTTCCCGGTCAGCGAATGAAGGCGTGGCTGCCCCTAGGTGCTGGTCTGGCCCTCCTTAGTATTCTTGGTTCAGGGGAACATACTGACTTGATGGCCCACCTTTTTGGCTTTATGGCGGGAATTATTCTGGGGGCCATTTACGGCCTTCTTGTGAAACGGCCGGCAGCAAGGGCCTATCAGGCTTGTTTCCTTCTTATAGCTTTAAGCGTCCTTACCATGTCGTGGATAATGGCCTTTGGCCACGGGTGAGGCCATAATAAACTTCGCCCTGCTTAACCGCTTATCACGTCCAATATGGACAAATAGGCAACTAAATCTCACTATACCGAGTGCGAGGTTTCAAGGGAAACTTCGTGCATGACAGACTCCGATTAACAGCGATAATATTGCATATTTGCCCAATCTATGCTTGACTCAAAACGTTCAAGCTTCCATTGTTGTGACCAGAGGAACAGTGTGGCTTCTGGCCGGATTGTTGTGATATGCTTCTCAGATAACGAAATCTAAGATGCTAAGCAGGCTTATTATTGAGGCTTTCAAGCGGATAGCCGTAGTATACGGTACTGCCTTCTTATTGGTTTTAGCCGTGTGGTTATTGCAGCCCGCCATCTCCCTATCCGGGCAAGCGTCTTCTCTTTTGAACCGAATCTCCTCACAGGATGCCCTGCTGGTAGCAGGCCCTGATGGCCGTATCATTTACAGCAAGAACGAAACCAGAAAATGTGTCCCTGCCTCGACCCTGAAGGTCTTGACGGGCCTTGCGGCTATTCATCACCTGGGAAAGTCCTACAGATTTCAGACTGAGTTCTATCAGGACCTTGACAAGGACCTGAAAGTAAAGGGATATGGTGATCCGCTCCTTATCTCCGAGGTGTGGCAAGAAATAGCCCAAGCCATAGCCCCCAGGCTCCAGGTCTTCAAAGATCTTGTCCTTGATGACACCTATTTTGAGGATGAGGTCGATATTCCAGGGACCGGCTTGTCCACAAATCCCTATGATGCCCCTAACAGGGCGTTGTGTGCCAATTTCAACACGGTTTTTTTCAAGCGGGATGGCACAGGCCGGATCATCTCAGCAGAACCACAAACTCCCATGACACCTCTTGCCCTTGAGAAGGCCAGGTTGATGGGATTAAATAGCGGTCGTTACACCTTTTCACACGACGGACATGAGGCTGCACGCTATGCAGGGGAGCTACTGGTGCACTTCTTAGAAAAAAGAGGAAAGGTGTGTCAGGGCAAGATCCGCGCAGGCGTAGTGGTACCCGGAGACCCCCTGGTTTACACCTATCATTCGATTTTCACTCTGGAACAGACATTGAAAAAAATGTTCGAATTTTCGAATAATTTTATGGCTAATCAGATCCTGATTGCCCTCGGTGCCCATGTACATGGACCGCCCGGCACTTTGGCCAAGGGAGTGAAGGTGCTTTCTGACTATGCCGGAAAGGTGCTACACCTAAACATTGAGATTGCAGAGGGATCCGGGATATCAAGAAAGAACAGGCTTTCAGCCAAGGATATGCTTGCTGTTTTGAGACGCTTTGAGCCGCACCGCGCCCTCCTTGTTCGCAAAGGTCGGGTTTTTTACAAAAGCGGCACCCTAAAGGGTGTCAAGACGAGAGTCGGATACATCGAGGACAAATCAGGCAACCCATACTATTTTGTCATCTTTCTAAACAGCTCGCACGCAGATATTGACTCCATTTTCGACTGTGTTAAAAATAGCATAGATAATGGACAAAATTAGGGTAGGTGTCATGAAGTTTATTGCCGGGACTGTTATTGTAAGCACCATTATAATCCTACTTGTTTGTGGGTGTGGCGGCCAGGAAGACCACGGTGCGCTTGCCTCCCGTACCGCTCCTGACTTCGCACTCAAAAATGTGAATGGAGGTATCTGCCGCCTGACAGACCTAAGAGGTAAGGTTGTATTGTTAAACTTCTTTGCGACCTGGTGTGGTCCATGCCGCCAAGAGATTCCTGATTTTGTCCGGCTTTATGAAGGACTCAAAGATAAAGGGCTTGAGATCATAGGGGTGTCCCTCGATCAGGAAGGTGAAGCCGTTCTGAGGCCATTTATTAAACACTACGCTATCAGTTACCCAATTGTACTGGGAACCAGCAAGGTGACTCTCGATTATGGTGGGATCAAGGGGGTTCCGACTACCTTTCTCATAGACCGTAACGGCATAATTAGTAATTATTTCGCTGGGGTACGGCCGGGTTATATAATAGAGGAATCAGTGAGAAAACTCCTGAAACAAAAAGGCTAATATGGAGACGAAAAAAGACGAGATGAAGTTTGATGATGAGGGGGCCGGGGGGCAAACCCCTTTTGATCCTCAGTATCCATACAAGCCGGGGCAAGACCCTTCCACGGACGCCTGGTATACGGCATTCTTTATAGAAAACCACATCGACTATTACGCTTACCCAAATCTCGTAGCCACCCAGGAGCAGGTTCGTTTCATGGTCTATACAGAGGAAAACGAGCGGTACTATCCGTGCTCCGATCGCATGTTCAGCACAATCATGAGGCGGGAGAAGTCGCAGTTTTTACAGGAAAAATATGAAGAGGCCCTTTACAGAATACTTGACTTAATTGATCGGCAGATCGAGGATGAATGGGACAAGGCCTTCTTGCAATCTCTTCTCAAAACCAAGTACCAACACGAGACCCGGGATGGGATCATGATACCCTCCCGGCTGGAAAAACGCCTTCTGAAAATCTACATTGATCGCACCCAGATAGAGGACCCATATCTTAGCGAAAAGGCTCAGAGAAACCAGCAAGCCTCCCGGGTGCTAAACTCAAAGGCATTTCAGAAAGCCTTGGATCATGTTGACGATTCGCTTCTCCTTTCATCCCGGGATAGCCTCGAGAGGATCAAGGATAGAGTCGACTATCTGAAGCTGCGCCGCCTCTTTGCCCTTTCGGTCGAACGTGCTCTGTGGGAATCTGATGAGATCTCGCGATACACGGCGGAGGACCACCTGAGACTCTTGAGCCGTCCCCTCACCGGAGACGGGGTCGAACCCTTGTGGCAATTCTTAGGGATCCATAGGGAAAAAGGTGCCTCCGGTGCACCTCAGTCTAAGATGATCCTGTGGCTGGCCGATGAAGCAGGCGAGGTGATTGTGGATTTAGCCATCATACGATACCTGGCCGGACTAGGGCATAAAATAATCATCGTTTTCAAACGCAGTCCCTTGTTCACAAAGGTTGACTTTTACGATGCGCAAGAAGACGAAACGCTTGCCAAAGAATTGGAAGACGCTCTCTTGATCAAGGAAAAGTGCTTGGGTAAAAACGAGTTGGTCAACATTTTGAAAAGCGATAAGAATATCATGGCCGTCTCTGATGGCACCTGTGAGAACCTCAACCTTCTTATTGCATCTACAACCTTTGCGCGGGTCTTTAAGGAGGTAGAGTGTGTCATCTCCAAGGGACCTGATCAAAGACGTCGTTTTTTTGATACCCACTTCCGGTTTACCCAAGACATTTACAGCATTGCAGAAGATGAAAACGGCTCAGCCTCGATCTGGTACAAGGCCAAACACCCTGCCGTGATCAGGTTCTCACACAACGATCTTACAAGAAAGGCACAAGCCATCATCTCGCAGATGCAAGCAGCCAAAGACAAAGGCATGACGGTCATATTTTACAGCGGCATTATCGGTTCTGTCCCCGGCAAGGTGGACATGGCCAAAAAGATCATGTCGACTTATACACAGTTCCTAAAAGACCAGTCTGTCGGCACATTCATTATCAACCCGTCAGAGCATTACGAGCCCGGCATGGATGCCGATGACCTCATGTTCATGTGGGAGATTGTTCAAAGAAGCGGCTTGATCGACATATGGCGGTTTCAGGCATACCATGATATTGTGAAGGCCTTCCAGATCATGAAAACCAAGGTTCCCCCAGAGTGGGTGGGCAAGGATGCCACATTCAGCACGGGTTGCACCAAGGAGATGAAGATTGCCCTTGAGGTTCAAAAGGATCGCCGTGAAATGCAGATCATAGGCCCATCGGAAGAAAAGTTTCTAAGGCGGGAGGAATATGGAATAGGCAAGATGTACGACCGCCGGTTGAGCGATATTTGTTTGCCGTAAATTTCATCCATCCATCATTCAACAATTCCAGTCGGGACAAAACCCCTAAGACCAAGTTGCAATCATGTCATTGCGAGGAGCGGAGCGACGTGGCAATCTATACCATTGAGATTGCTTCACTTCGTTCGCAATGACAGCTATAAACAGTAGCGGTTTGAATGCAACTTGGTATAAGTTCGGCTAAAAGATTATCGATGAGGACTGTGGAAACCGTTTGTCGCCTGTGGGAATGTCCTCCTAAAAATTTTTCGTGGAATGAGGTCCACAATGACTGGAAACTCAGATGGGCTCAGACCCACTGCTTGTAAGCTCAAGGCGAGGGCATCCGTGTTCAACCGTTCCAGATCATGGCCCACCTGGAACCGGGACATTAGTAAATCAGCCAGATAGACAAGATGCGTCAACTCAGGCTGAATTGTGGCCTGTTCCGGAACATGATGATACCTTATGGTATCTATCAGGTTTTCAGGCAAGGACCAACTCTCGGCTAGTCGCTTGCCCACTTCCGGGTGTGTGACCCCGAACAGGTCTGTTTCTGCTCTACAAAGCTCAATGCCTTCCACCTGCGTCCGGCGATAGAAAAAAGGATATGCCGAAGCGACGTACTGATCCAGTACCACCTTTCCTATATCATGCAGTAAACCCGCTGTATAAGCTATATCGGGTGATGTTTTCCCGGTAAACCCGGCCAATTCTTCAGCCACCATGGCAACCACAAGAGCGTGTTGAAAAAGGCCGCCCTTGCATAGAGAATAACCTTTTCCGGAATCAGAAAAAAACTTTTTCAAGGCCGCAGATACCACAATTTGGAGCAGCATCTTTTCACCCAGAAGAACCAGCGCCCGATCAATTGAGTCTACCTTGGTCCTTGGAGCAGTAAACGCCGAGTTGCACAACCGGATAACACCGGCGCTGATGACTTGATCCTGACGGACCTCTTCCGCCACATCCTGCATACTACAATAACTGTCACGGATCATCCGAAGAACCTTGAGGGCAACCTGAGGAATGGGAAGAACAGCATGCACGCATCGGTCAATCTCGGACGGGGTAGGTTTCTTGAAATCTTTCTCAGCAGGAGCAAAGTGGTCTCCAATGGGATTAATCTTACTTTCCCAGGTTCCCAGGTCGAGACTCAGCCTGCAAGTAAAGTAGCCACCCGTCTCTGTCTTGCTAACCTGGATCGCTTTTTCGCGGAGGATTTTTTGAACAATTTCCGTTGTACGTCCACCGATATCCAGTTCGAAGCTTTCTCCCGTGACCGGCCCTACTAGAGCACCCCCTGCAATGCAGGCTTCCAGCCTACTTGTCTGGGCACCCGCCTCACACAGGGCCTGGATGAAAAGGGGGAACCCGGTTGTTGCATAACATTCCGCGTGCCAGGGCTTGGCAACACCCGTTGGCTCGGGAAGAAGCAAATGGATCAAACCTCCCACCTCGGCAGTACGATCACAAAGAGAGACCCCTACGCAGGTACCCAGATATGCTTCCAGAATTTCGTCTTTTTTGCTGCTAACGACATAGGTGCCTGACGGCACACATCGTCTCAGCGCGTTTGACGTAATTTTCACAGCGAATCAAATGCCTCGTAAGCCGTGCAATTATTTGGTGCCCATCCACGAATTGTAAAAACTCAATGGGCACAAGCGTAAGTTTCCAATTCAGAAATGAGCAATTTTCT
>JAIWEZ010000129.1:0-6708 GCA_048631945.1 Gammaproteobacteria bacterium
TTCAAACTTCTAAATTGATGACGGTTTCGTAAAAAGTATTTTGCGAACGACATTGAGCATTTTGGGAAAAAAGCACTCAATATGTTCAGAGTTAAGAAATGCTAACTGTTTGAGGGCGTTAGCCCGAGTTTTAGCATTTTAGCTGAACATCTTGAGTGCGCCCAAAATGCTCACGGAGTGAGGAAAATAGACTTTTTACGAGACCATCAATGGTAACGGCTAATAGATAACAAGAAGGGAGGGGCTTACACAAAAATGAAAACGATTGCCGTGCCCGGCTGGGGTTCTGTTGAGCTGGAAAACCTGGTCCTGGATCTTAATGGCACACTGAGCGAGTCGGGAGATTTTATCCCTGGGGTTGTTGATTATCTGGAAAAATTGAAGTCACAATCTTTCAAGATTTACATCCTTTCCGGCGACACGCGGGGGACCCTAAAGCATGTCTTCCAGGATTCTTTACAAATCGAGTCTGTTGTGACCAGTACAGCCCAGGAGAAGCGGGCCTTTGTTGAGTCGATCGGAGCAGGGCACACGGTTTGTGTGGGCAATGGCAATATTGATGTGGAGATGTTCAAGGTGGCCAGACTTTCAATATGCACAATTCAGGCAGAAGGTGCCACAACCCAGGCCATGCTTCAGGCCGACATCGTTGTGACCAATATCAAACATGCCTTTGAAATTCTACTTGACCCAAACAAGTTGATCGCTTCACTCAGGTGCTGAAAGATATCGTCTTTTTTTCTTGACAATTAAGCTGCCATCTTTTACGGTGGCTATTAACCGGAGTTGAGGTGCGGTACTCATTAGTAGCCGCAGGACAGGGGAACAGGCCCCGCGTCTTGATCTTGCGGTTAAAGGGCGTACCGCCGAAGTTCGCTTTTGGCCTGATTCGAAAGCGGACTGGGTCTGTGGATAATATCCGCGGGACTGTCACGGCTATTTCGTGGAGCGCTCTCTTGGTTGGTTGCAGTCGGAGAGGTCTCCGGCTGTTTTTTTTTGGAGGGACAACGCAAAACAAGGAGGTGTTACCATGTTCAAAGGGTGTTTTACGGCACTGATGACGCCATTCAAAGACGACTATGAAGTCGACTATGAAGGCCTGGAAAAACTGGTCGAGTTTCAGATCGCAGGTGGTGTGAGTGGGATTCTGGCTGTAGGTACCACTGGAGAGAGTCCCACATTGAACTGGGAAGAACACAATGATGTAATTCGCATAGTAGCTGAGAAGTGCAAGGGAAAGTGCCAGTGCATCGCAGGTACGGGCAGCAATAATACCCGTGAAACCTTGGAAAGCACCGAACATGCAGTCCATGTAGGGGCTGATGCGGCGTTATTGGTAGACCCCTATTACAATGGGCCAAGTTCACTTGAGATCCGCAGGGAATACGTGGCCCCGGTGGCTGAGAAGTTTCCACAGATGCAGATCATCCCCTATGTCATCCCAGGGCGCACCGGAGCCCAACTTTTGCCAGAAGATCTGGCCATACTCAACAATCAATTTGCCAATGTGAGTACGGTCAAAGAGGCTACAGGAAACATCGAAAACATGAAACGCATACGGGAGTGCTGCGGGAATGATTTCACGATACTCTCAGGCGATGACGACAAGACCTTCACCATGATGACCGACCCTGCCATCAAGGCAAGTGGCGTCATCTCGGTGGCCTCCAACATAGCTCCTAAAGCGGTTCACGACATGACAATGTTCGTAAACCAAGGCAACCAGGCTGAGGCAGAAAAGCTTAGGAATGCCTTGAAGCCTCTTTTCGGCATTGTGACCGTCAAGACCCAGGAGGAAACCCCGCATGGGGCCGTGGGTTGCCGTGCAAGAAATCCCTTAGGCGCAAAGACCCTTATGGCGATCCTTGGGATGCCGGGCGGGATATGTCGCCGGCCGCTGGGCAAAATGACCAAGAACGGGGTTGCGGTCGTATTAGAAGCCGGCCGCACTGTATGGAAAAATAACCCTGAAATTCTAAAACCCGTGGCCGATTTCTTTGGTGTAGATATTGAGGCCAGGCTATATGATGAGTCCCTCTTGGCAGGACTGGCTTACGATGAATATTGAGTCAGCATAGCGCATGGAGTATAGGGCATGGAGCATAGCAAGCGTCTTAGCGCTATGCGCTGTGCCCTATGCCTCTGTGCCGCCACCTTCTCCTCCTCAGCAGTAGTGCATAGCCGACCATATTGAGACCTACCCAGGCGATAGCCCCTATCCTCAAGTAGACCTCATCTAAGTCTAAGTAAATGAGTTTTTGCAAGTTTCTCGTGATAAACGAGTCTGCGTAGGGAAGCTGCGGGTCGTAAAAACCGTATAGGTAGTTTTCCAGGTAGGTAAGCGGGCAATACCACCCACCAAGATTCAGAACGAGGGTAAAGACCAGCCCTGCCATGTGTATGAAGGAAATCTTGAAATACTTCAAGGCCAAGAGGAGTCCAAAGAGGATGAAGATGATCCACAATAGGTGAAGCAGTATCACAAAATCACTCAACAGTATGTAGACCATCATTTCGGCTCCTTGAGGCCATGGCTTTGAGCCCTACCCTGAAATGGCGCTACCTTAACATAATATGAAGATAGCCTTAAGGGATTCTTGGGCTTGCAACTCAGTTGCATTTGCATTATAGTAGCTCACATGTGCGAGCGTTGTAACTACGCGGACATGCTCGAAGGCCATGGTCTGTACCCGACTCCGCTATTTCCCCCCCTTGCGATGCAAGTGATTTGCTCCGGCTTTTAAATAACGTAGGTAAAATGAAAATAAGGAGTCCATTTCCAGCCGGTCTGTCTTGTGCCATGGTTTTGGCAATTGCCTTTTTGAATGTAGCGCTGGTTTGTCCAGGAGCGGCAAGTGCTAACAAGAAAAGGATCAAGGTTTTTGTAAGCATTCTCCCCCAGGCATACTTCGTAGAGCGCGTGGGGGGTGAGCGAGTCGATGTGTCGGTCCTGGTTGGCCCCGGCCACAGTCCGGCCACTTACGAGCCCAAACCCAGGCAGATTACCGAACTCGGGAAGGCAAAGGTATATTTTCGCGTTGGCGTACCATTTGAAGATGTCTGGATGATGCGAATAAGCAGGGCAAATCCCCACATGAAGGTGATCGACACACGCCATGGCATCGAACTTCGTACCATGAACGCCTATCATCCCGACAGGGCCACGCCGCCCTACCCCTATCGAAAGGGTATGAAGGACCCTCATGTCTGGTTAAGCTTAAGGTTGGTCAAGGTCCAGGCCGAAAACATCTGCCGTGCTCTTATCTCCGAAGACCCCGCCCAAAGGGCCTATTATCAAGATAATTTAAGAGCATTCCACTATGATCTCGATAAACTGGATGCTGAAATCAAGGAGACCCTGGAAAACTTAAAGATACGCAAGTTCATGGCGTTTCACCCGGCATGGGGATACTTTGCCCGCGATTACGGGCTGGAGCAAATACCAATCGAAGTCGAAGGAAAACAGCCAAGCGCCAGGGCGTTGGCCCATCTCATCAAACGTGCGAAGCAAGAGGGGGTCAAGGTGGTGTTTGTGCAAGCGCAATTCAGCACGAGACATGCCGAGGCTGTAGCGCATGCCATTGGAGGACGTATTGCCCGGATCGATCCGCTGGCCAAAGACTATCTGAAGAACATGAGAAAGATTGCTGAGGCTTTTGCAAAGGTGATGCAATGAGCCAAAAAAAAGCTATTGTGGAAACCACTCACGTCGATTTTGCCTATGACGGGGATCTGGTACTGGAGGATATCACCCTCACGGTTCAAGAGGGGGATTTCTTGGGTGTGGTGGGTCCGAACGGCAGCGGTAAAACCACACTTCTGAAAATAATACTCGGCCTGATACACCCCTTGAGGGGCAAGGTTCGGGTCTTTGGTCGACCGCCGGATCGAGCACGTCATCTTGTCGGTTATGTCCCCCAACACGCAGACCTTGACTCGAGTTTTCCGATAAATGTAACGGACGTGGTTCTTATTGGACGATTGGGCAAGGCGCCTCGCTTGGGAAGGTATACGAAAACCGATCGGCAAACCGCTGAAGAGGCGATGCAGGAAGTAGAAATATACGATCTGCGCAATCGGCGTTTCGGCACACTATCCGGTGGCCAGAAACAGAGGGTTCTTATGGCGAGGGCCTTGGTAGGGGAGCCGGACCTTCTCCTTCTTGATGAGCCCACTACAAGTGTGGACGGCAGGGTTGAGCAAGATATCTATGAGCTGTTAAAAAGGCTCAACGAGAAGGTGACGATCATTCTTGTTTCCCACGATCTGGGTTTCATATCGAGTTATGTGAAACATGTGGCCTGTGTCAACCGACGCCTTGTCTGTAACCCGACCAATGAGATCACAGGCGACGTTATCGAGGCGTGCTACAGCGGCCCTGTCCATATGATAAAGCACAAATGTGAATTATAGTGGGAGCATTGAAGCTCAAAGCTTAAAGGAACCGTTTACTCCACTTTCCTATCGTAGATAAGGGACTCAGTAACAGTACGCAAGAAAAACGGTGAACAGGTACGGCGCAAACAACTGGAAAGTCAAGTTATGTTTGAATTCATAGAGGTTTTTAAAACCCACGGCTTCATGCAAAACGCTGTGATTATCGGCCTTCTTGCCAGTGTGGCCTGTGGCATAATGGGAACGTATGTTGTAGTCAGACGAATTGTTTTTATCAGTGGCGGGATTTCCCATACGGTTCTTGGTGGCATGGGAATCGCTTATTACTACGGCTACCATCCCATGCACGGCGCGGTGGTGTCGGCCCTTGTTGCAGCGGTGGTCATCGGTCTGGTCAGTTTGCGCTATCACCAGTACGAAGATACGATCATTGGGGCAGTCTGGGCCATTGGGATGGCTGTCGGGATCCTTTTTATCTATAAGACACCCGGCTACAATGTGGATCTGATGAGTTACCTCTTTGGCAATATCTTGATGGTGGAAAAAGAAAGTGTGCGTCTCGTGGCTTGTCTTGATGCCTTTATCATCCTTTTGGTCGTCCTTTTTTACAAACGTTTTCTGGCCGTCTGTTTTGACGAGGAGTACAGTGAACTTCAGGGAATCGGTGTAGTAAGCACCTACCTGTTACTCCTTTGCCTCATCGCGCTTACCGTTGTGATCCTTATTCAGGTAGTCGGTATCATCCTGGTAATTGCCCTACTCACGTTGCCTGCGGCCACGGCCCGTTACTTTGTGCATGGCCTGGGTCAGATGATGATCCTCGCCTCGCTGCTGGGGGCAGTCTTTACCACATCGGGGCTGATCGTGTCCTATCAGCCAAACCTTCCCGCAGGCGCCACCATCATTCTTGTTGCCGGGTTGGCCTATCTTCTCGCCACGGCTCTTAAGGGCCTGGCTTTGCGGTTTCGTGGGCGCAGACATTAGGGTGCCAAAAAATCAAAGGCCCCGGGCGGTATATTCGCCCAGGGCCTTCAAGTTGGGTGTTCGCTTTGAGCTTTCAGCCTTCGTTACGGCATTAGAATTCTATTGCTATTTGTGCAAACACCAGGTTTCTCTTATCTCTTTCATCAAAATCCTCATCCTCATCATAGTCATCCTGGAGATATCCAAGAGAAGCTATGACGTCCTTGTAAAGTTCCTGGTTGAAACATATTCCATATCGCTTCTCGGCAAGTCCAAGGACTTCTGCCTCATTAGAACCGGCGTATTTCAGGACAATTTCCAGGCTTTCGCCCAGGTTCATACCGGCTTCAATATTCCAGACCGCGGGCTGACGGTCCGATTCCTCTGTAAATGAACCCGCAGATGGCCCCGATGCTATAGTTCCTGCGATCTCTAACTCATCTAAGGCGGTCATATATTCACCGTCAACAAAGAAACCGGCAAAACCTACATGCACGTATCCAGCGGCCCCACCTAAGTAATTTATACCTACGTCTACATCACCCAGCGGTACTCCCAAATCTGTAGCAATTTCCGCCTGTATCTCCGGCAGAAGTTCGGGCACTACCTCCTGAAAACTGTCCGAGTCCAATATGTTGGAAATGTACGAAGCCCCAACTAATAGTTCAAGCCCCGACTCATCATCCATTGAAAAGTTCGCGTCAATGCCATAACTCCCTATGTTGTTGTCTTCACCATACTCATCCATGTCCCCGTTGAAAACATAGCCGGATACGGAAAACCCTTCATGTTCTACTCCGAGCAGCAGAACCTTTTCATTGGTCTCTCCAAACACCAGAGTGACAGGGGCATCAATGAGGGGATCATCCGGGAAGTGCGTGAGCAGAGCGCCAAAGGGAACATACATCTTGCCGGCAGTAAAATAAAGAGGATGTTCTTCCGTATTTCCTATGGTGACAGTGGCCACGTCCATGTCTACGCTCGTTTCTTCACCGAAAGTGGGATCTTCGTACAGGAGAGTTGCAACCACATTGACCCATTCGTTGATCTCTGCCTCTGCCGTTAGTTCCAAGGTCGTCAGACAAATATCACTCTTGTCTTCGGGCTCTGTGGGACCAGCACCCTTGTAATCAATATCCTGCCACACGCCACCGACTTCAATGAGACCGCTAAAGTGGATCTTAGAGGCCTCTGCCTCTGTGGCCTGGGCATTAGCCGTGACCATAAGCAGCCCACAGACAAAAACTACCGCAAAGAGAATACAACTGTTTTTCTTCATGCTATTCCTCCTTTAAAGTGTTCAAGTTTTCTAAAATACAACATACGGGAACGTCTCGTGCATCACCTCCT
>JAIWEZ010000130.1:0-6676 GCA_048631945.1 Gammaproteobacteria bacterium
ATAAGTTACGAATATCAAATTGGTAAATGTCTCCCGCCACGGCGGGACTAAAAACAAATATGTCCGTGAATTTAACCAGTCAACTACTCAACTATTCAACCACTTAACGAGGTCTGAACTCAAAACAAAGGAGGCAATTGAAATGGCCGAATGGCAAACTTATCTGCACGAGCACAAGGACCGATTCATTAACGAATTGATCGAGTTTCTGCGGATTCCCAGCATATCCAGTCTGCCTGAACATACGTCCGACGTCCAGCATGCAGCCGAGTGGGTGGAGGCTCGGATGAAAGCAGCCGGAATCGAATCAGTCGAAATCATGCCCACAGGCGGCCATCCGGTGGTCTACGGCGACTGGCTGCACGCCTCAGACAAACCGACAGTAATGATCTACGGCCACTTTGATACCCAGCCGGTGGATCCTCTGGACTTGTGGGACAACCCACCCTTTGAGCCTATCATTAAGGATGGCTGCATCTACGCCAGAGGTGCGTCTGATGACAAAGGCAACATGTTTATCCCTATCACCGTTACTGAAGCCTTGCTAAAGACCAAGGGCAGTTTACCAGTCAACGTCAAGTTCCTGTTTGAGGGTCAAGAGGAGATTGGCAGCCCCCAGTTGCCGGATTTCATATCGGCCAACAAGGAGTTGCTGTCCTGCGATTTGATCTTGAGTGCCGACGGCGGGCAGTGGGAAGAAAATCAGCCAGCTCTCATCCTGGGCACCCGGGGACTGGCAGCAATATTCATCGACGTCCAGGGTCCCGATCATGACCTCCACTCCGGGACCTATGGTGGCACCATTGCAAACCCGATCCATGCCCTGGTCGAGATATTGGACTCCATGCATGAAAAAGATGGACGGATCACTGTAGACGGGTTCTACGACGACGTCCGACAACTCACCGATGAAGAGCGGGGCCAGATAGGCCAAATACCTTTTGACGAAGCCGAATATCTGGGCGAGGTCGGTGCGCTGAGCACTTTTGGCGAGCCGGGATTCAGCACCCATGAACGAGCCTGGGCTCGGCCAACCCTGGAGGTAAATGGCATATATGGTGGCTTCCAGGAAGAGGGTTTGAAAACGGTCCTGCCCAGCACCGCACATGCCAAGATTTCATGCCGTCTGGTAGCCGACCAGAATCCGTCCAAAATTGCCGATTTGGTCCAGGCACATGTGAACAAAGTGGCACCGCCCGGTGTCAAGGTGACAGTCAAAAAGTCGGAGAGCGGGGCGATCCCGTATTTAGTTCCGGCATCTGAGCCTGGTATGCGTATCGCAAGCTCTGTTCTTCGGGAGGTTTACGCCAAAGAGCCCTATCAGGTCCGCATGGGCGGCACAATCCCGGCAATTGGTATATTCCTCCAATACCTTCAGGCCTATACCATCGTTTTCGCGTTCGGTCTTAAGGACGAACGGCAGCATTCTCCAAACGAGTTCTTTCGGCTGTCCAGCTACGAGCGGGGGCAGAAGGCTTACGGGATGTTTCTGCATCGGTTGGGAGAGCAGTATTTGCGATGATGCTTTTCTAATATTTGAAAACTTTCCTTTTGCTCACGGCCCGGTTCGACAGATCGTTCCGTGAGCAAAAGGATGAACACGACGTTATCCGAAATAGCTTTGGATAAACTTCAAGAACCGTTCATTTTCTTCATCCGTGCCGGGGGTTACCCTGAAATAGCCGGTTTTACCATGGATTTCACCGATCTTTTTCAGATAGATTTTATCGTCAAGGGCGGCTTTGAGGATCTCTTCGGTGGTTTTGCCGGTCATGGTGCCGTCGATAAGCATGTAATTGCCATTGGCCGGAAATGTTTTAAGCCCCAGTTTCTTAAGCTCTTCCGTAAAAATGGCCATCCACTTGTTATTGTGTTCGACCTTCGCTTTGACCTCATCAGGGTTGTCGATGATGGCTTCGGCGGCAGCCGCAGACATCAGACTCACGTTCCAGGGCAGAAACATTCGATTGAAGGCGGCAATCATCTCTTCGGTGCCCAATACAAACCCGAATCGGATACCGGCAAATCCATAAGCTTTGGAAAAGGTAACCGACAGAAACACATGGGGATATTTTTTGATCAGGGGTGCTTTTGAAGGCCTGTCCGGATTGTAATCCAGGTATGCTTCATCCACGCAAAGGGGCACACCCGTTTCGCAAAATCGAATTAGATCCGCATCTTCGATAAAGACGCCGGTGGGGTTGTTGGGGTTGATGATCAGGATCAGTTTCGTCCGTTCATTGATGGCATTGAGCATCGCATCCACATCATACTGCAGGTCACCTTCCCTCACCGGAATTTGAACGACCTTTGCATTGCAAAGCTCGGCCCGGGGCGGAAACAGCTCAAAGGTCGGCGTGGACAGCATGAACTCATCTCCCGGATGCAGAAATAAGCGCATCATGGCGTCGATGGTTTCCGAAGATCCGTTGCACAGGGCTACATTGTCCGGGCCCAAATCGTACATTTCACCGATTTTGGTTCTCAACCTCAAATAACTGTCAGGGTACCGGTTGCCGTTTCGAAGGGCTTCCGCTACCGCCTCGATGACCTTTTCCGACGGTTGGATGGGGTTTTCATTGAGCATCAGACGGGCATTACCAGGGTTGGCCCATGCCTGATCCAAAATACCTACATTGTACTCCCTTGACGTGTAAAGCCAGGGAACGATCCAGTCTTTTAGTTCTTTCATTTTTTCTCCTTTCATTTGAATGAATATTTTTAAGCGTTCACAGGTTCAGGGTTCAACGTTCAGGGTTAGGGACAGGGGCAAAATTGAAGGCCCGAAGTCCATGTAAAAAATGCTGGTTTTGCCACATAATTGCCAAATACCATGTTCCACATTTGTGGGGATGTGGAAGCGGTCGGTTTTCCCGTACAAAACGTTTACAAAATGACGTATGGTGATGAGAATGCAACCTTTGAACCTCTGAACTTTTGAACCCGTGAACGGTTCCGAATATTTTAATGTATAAAAAATGGGGTTCTATATCTATATTTCAGGAAAAGTTGTCAAGCATTTTTAAGGCAATTATCAGCAAAAGAGACCATTTCCTCGGTTGCTTTGGAAAACTGTTCCGCAGTCCGCTGCAGGGCCGGATGGGTGTTGTATTCATCCCGGGAGTAGCCGTTTACTGCATACGCTCGCTCAAAATAGGGAATACGCATCAGCTTATCCATGACATCCTTGGGGATATCTTCCAGTATCCGGTCTTTGACGAAAACAATCTTGTCCTGTTCTGAAAAGTTGATCACTTGATCGATAAAGGTCGGCGGGCAGGTCATCACGATGCCGGCGCCGGCTTTTTCTTCCAGATGCGGAATTCTGGTTACACCGTCCACCACGGGCCCGACCCGCAGGGAACAGGAAAGCATTTTGTTTGGCAGGTTATTGTCAAGCAGATACTTATAGGCTTTTTTAAATATGGCCAGTTCCGCCCATCTGACATCCATGTCGGTAAGTTCGATGCCTTTTTCCGCGGCAAAATCTCTCAGGCCGCCGAGATCTCCATATCGCGATTCCATGTGGGTAATTACCGAACGCCATTTTGACAGGTCTACATTGTTCTTTTTCGCAGTTTCAAGCCCGCGTTTAACGGATTCGGTACAGTCAACGAACTGGGGCAAAACAAATGTCAGGGTATTATTGGTTGAAATGCCTTTCGAGGTCAAAAATTCGATCACATCATACCCCTCTTTGGAGCCGGGAACCTTAATCATGACATTGGGATTGATTTTTGCAATCTCGAGGGCTTGTTTTATCATGGCATCTTTGTCAAAAAGGCTTCGCGGATCCACCTGGCCGGAAAGGTATCCCTCTTTGTATCCGGTTTTTTCAAACAGCGGCAAATACATGTCCGAGCCGCGCTTGACCACCCGCTTGTAAAGCAGCCAGAACAGGGTTTCTTTATCGAGCCCGGGGTTTTCGGCAATGATCTCCTTGGTAACGCCTTCCCAATACGGCGGATCATCCTGAATAGCCTGCAGGGACAGTGGCGGATTGGTGGTCACACCCCTGAACAGCTGATTTTCCGGCGCGTTGTTGTCATACATGCGGTCAAACTGGCGCTGCAGGGTTTCACGATCTCCTGCTTCGGCTTTATCAAGCATCTTACGACACCAGTTGCTGAAAATCACCGGTGATGAATCCCACCAGATTTCCATTCCGGGGCTGATTTCGACCAGTTTTTCAATCAGGTTCTTCTCTTCCATCGGTTTCCTCCTTGAGGCAGCTATTTTAAACAGTTGGGTTGATTGAGTATGGCTACAGGGTCAGTTGTTTAATCTTCCTGTTCTATTTTGTCACTATTCCCTCCTTTTGCCAGTTTTCAGGGATTCCGCTCACTGGGTCAGGTGGTAATGCCCCAGTTCGACTTCAAAAGCGTATTTGTCCCCCCTGAAGTAACAACAGAGCACTTCAACAGGCATGTTTCGATCGTTGTAGGTCACGCTTTCCATATACAGGGCAGCGCCGTTCGCCTTGAGCCCGAGCAGTGGGGCAACCTTTTTATTCAGGTTGACGGCCCTGATGGTCTGTTCGCAACGGGCCAGCGCGACGCTGAATTCCTGGGTAAAGATCTCGTACATGGAGCCGGTCAGGTCCATCTCCAGGATACCGTCGAAAAGATCCACCGGCAGGTAGGTCTCCTCATAGATCAGAGGCAGATCATCACCGATTCGCAGCCTCCGGACGACGATCACCCGGCTGTCGGGACTCAGCGCCAGGCTTTGAGCCACGTGCTTGGTCGGGGTTTCGTAACCTTTGTCCAGAAGCCGGGTGTTCTCACGGACACCGGCCTGATTCAATTCTTGTCCGAAACTGGAAATCCGATTCAGCTTATGCTTCAACGCCACCGGTTCTGATGCCGTGACAAAAGTCCCTAACCCCTTTACCTTTTTCAGCATCCCTTGGGCTGTCAACTCACCGATCGCCTGTCTCAGCGTATTGCGGTTGACACTGCACATCCGGGATAATTCGATTTCAGATGGGAGCCTTTCGTCCGTTTTGTACCTTCCCACTTGAATCGACTCTCTCAACCAGGCACTGATCTGAAGATATTTGGGGATCGGGTTGTTGGTATCTACGATTTTCAATGTTCACACTTCCTCAATGACCTGAAATGAAGGTCGCATATAAATCTTATCCAGCGCGCAACATCGAACCTGTGTTGCCGATGGGGTGATCACTGACGACTTGTCAGAGACGCTGATGTATCATTACTTATTGCCGGACCGCTTGCCAGGCCGGGTTATTTGGCCAGCAAGCCCATGATCGTTTCCCGGATATCATCCGTCCCCAGTCCCTGGTAGGGGATCTGTTCGCCCAGGCCGCCGTGCCCCTCTTTAGACGTACCCATACGGGCATAGCGTGCCGCGAATCCCCTTTCCAGCAGCCAGGTGCCGAACCGGGCGCCAAGACCCGAATTGACGTTCTGGGTTTCCACCACCAAAACGAATCCGCCGCCAATAAGCTGTTCCATCATGGCTTCATCGACGACATTCAGGGTCGGCTTGTTTATCAGACCCACGCGGACGCCATCGGCCCGCAGGCGTTCCACCACGTCAAGACAGCGGTACAGCATCTCGCCGTAGGAGATGATATATCCCTGATCTCCTTCCCGGATGACCTCATCCTTGCCGGGCATGAATGCATAGCTGCCGCCGAAACACGCCTCCCCGTCTTCATCCAGAATAAAGGGGGTTGCGGATCGGGTGGAAAACACGAAACGAAGACCCTCGTCATTGAAAACGGTCTCGAGGATCGCCCGCATCTGGTTGGAATCCGCGGGGTAGTACAAACGGGTTTTGTCGTTTTCCGGCAGGCCGTTGTCGGCGAAAAAATTGTTGATGCCGAAATGACAGGTGTTGTCCGCCATGTCATCCACCCCGGCGTGGGAAAAATGGGCCAGCACATTGGCCCGGTTCAAACGGGCCATGGTAATTTCAGAGACGACCATCTCCAGAAACGCGGAAAAGGTTCCGAATATTCCCTGTTTGCCTTTTTCCGCACCGAAGCCGGCGGCCACGGAGAAATTGTTCCGTTCCATGATCCCGGCGTTCACGTAGACCTCGGGAAAGGTTTTCCGGATATGGTGCAGCCCGCAGGAACCTTCAAGATCCGAATCCACCACAAGCACCCTGGATTTTCGGTCCGGCATCTGCTCGAGGATATCGCAAACGATCTTTCCGAAATTGTCCCGGTTTTTCGCCTTGTCCTTGGTACTGCCGAGATACACGGCGGTTGACGTTTGTTTGGCTGAAGATTCCAGAACCTTTACCGCCTCCTGCCACCCCTTTTCCTTCAGGTAGGTGATGGCAAAATCAACGGGAATGACGTCGTGGCCTTTGGGTAATCCTTCGATTCCCGGAATGCCCACGGCCATTTTTCTTTTATTGATCAACGCCACTGGTCCATCGGTGATCAGTGCCTTTTGAATCCGTTGATACAAGGCCGACAGGCTCTCGCCGTAGCCGGTATCCACCCGAACGCCATGACCTTTCAGCGTGCCTTCGACGGAGAACCCCTTCATATAGTCGCTGGGATGTCCGGCGATGGTCACGTCATTGTCGTCGATGAGCAGTTTGACGCTGAGCTTCTGTGCAACTGCATACCGGGCGGCCTCGGCATCGCCGCCTTCCTGCTGGGAACCGTCGCTGCCGAACATGACCACGGTCT
>JAIWEZ010000131.1:0-6627 GCA_048631945.1 Gammaproteobacteria bacterium
GCAGAGGGAGATTAGTTTTTCCTGATCGGGAGACCCGTCCGCCGCGCCTGAACGCTCGCTATGGCGGGCAGGTGACGATCAGGAAAAAAAGCTCAGCCCTGCGGGCAATTTACATCCCGCCAAAAGGCGGGACTGCTGGTTTTCATTTGCCGCCATCTCCCGGCAAATGAAAAAACGGATTTCTCAGCGCACTCTGTGTCTCAAGTGAGTGAAACGAACGGGCGGTGAATGTTCTGTCTTTTAGAGTCAGATAAACGCATGAATACATGCAATCTATTTTCTGCTCCCATTAGTAATTGAGCATCGCTCAATTAGGGTTATAATCTTTTTAAAATCTTCATTGCTCCCTTTTTGACCTCCATGTCGGGATCCGAAAGCATTTGCTGAATCTCTTCTTTAAGCCCAAGCAGGTCCTCACTGCTGACTTCACTCAGTTGCTTCAAAGACAAGGCTCGAATACGGTGGTCTTTGTCTCTCAAACATTTACGATACACCGGTATATGTTCGCTGGTTTCGGTCACCAAACTAAAGAGTACCAGAGCGTCGAACCGAAGATCGGTCTCTTCATGATTCAGATATTTGAGATATATGGATACCACCTTGTCGCGCTTTGAATAAAAGCGCCACAAGTTAAGGAGGATGCATCTTTTCTGTTCCAGGGGGCCGTGTTCCAGGCGCTCCAGCATCAGGCTGAGGATACGGTCATCCCGCAGATTGGAAAGGGCGTTGACCGCGGTCTGCTGGATCCGGATGTCGGAATCATAGAGCAGTTCAATAAGAGGAATGGCGGCCCGGGCATTACCTTCCCACCCCAAAGCAAAGGCGGCATACAGCCGTAGTTCAAGATCGGGACTCCTGATGTCTTCGAGCAAGCGATCTGTTAATGGTTCAGGATCCTTAAGAAAAGGGGCGATAACACTGAGCTGGACAGATGCATCGTTGCGAACCTCTTCGCTTTCATTGGGATCAACGAGCATTCGATACAGGGGCCAAGCAACCTCCTGTTTGGCGAAACTACCCAAGAGCAGTATTATCTTGTGCTTCAATTCTTGATCGGCATATTTAAGGGCCTTTAAAAGCAGAGGGACAGCTTTGTCCCGCTCTTCCAAAAAGAGTTCTACTGATTCGATATAAGAGCGCACTTTTTCAAAAAGGCGCTCTCTGGGTTCAAAGTCTATAACGTTACTATTTTTCATATCTAAACGGGCTGTTGCCCAAATCACCCCAGCGAAGATGTTGATAGTTTCTTGCGACTCGCACAAGCCGTCAGGGGAATCTTTTTCCGGGGTGTTGGAGTTGGGTGACGGTTAAAACGTATTGCCCTGAAATCTCCAAACAACTAGCATAATATCGCACCATTAGTCAAGGCTGTTTGCGGCGGCAAACCTTTGGGGGCCCTGTTGATTTAGGTCTGGAACAAGCATAGGTCTTGCAATTCTCAGGATAAAGTATTAAACGCACGGGAAGGCTTGAATCATAATTGAAGAGGCCGCGAATCACAAAAAACAGCCTGGAATTGAGAGGCCGATGGCAAAGGATATTCCATTAAACGAGCGTATCATTTTCGCCCTGGACGTTTCGACCAACGAAGAGGCGAAGCAATGGGTTCAAACCTTGGAGTCGCATATACGGTTCTTCAAAGTGGGACTTCAGCTCTTTCTTGCAGGATGGTTCGATATCATAGAGTGGATACGCGACAGGGATCTGAAGGTATTCGTGGACCTCAAGTTTTTCGATGTACCTGAAACGGTAAAATTAGCCGTTAGGGCTTTAACCGACAGGGGGGTGAGCTTTACCACGGTTCACGGAAACGACGCCATACTGAGGGCTGCAGTAGAAGCCGCACAAGGTGTGCGGATTCTTGCAGTCACTGTTCTTACGAGCCTGGATGAGGCGGATATCAGAGATCTCGGTTTTGAATGCTCTGTACAAGACCTTGTCCTTTCGCGGGCCAGGCGTGCACTTGAGATCGGTTGCAGTGGCGTGATTTCTTCGGGTCTAGAAGCGCCTATGTTAAGGAAGGAGCTTGGGGACAATTTTCTGGTCGTTGCCCCGGGAATACGCCCTGTAAAAAACGTTGATGACCAGAAACGCACAGTGGATGCCGGGGGGGCATTTGAAAACGGGGCAGACTACATTGTTGTGGGCCGCCCCATAAGGGATGCTTCAGACCCGGTTGCCGTGATACAAGGGATGCAGGCACAGATTCAAACTGTGCTTTCAATGCCCTAATCCGGCCAAGCCGGATCAAAACATGAAAATTTTATCACGAAAGCACGAAAGGACGAAGGCACGAAAGTCTGAATGATATTTTATTTCGTGCTTTCGTCCTTTCGTGTTTTCGTGATTGTCTTTTATAGTTTTTTGCCAGAAAAAACACGAAGTTAGCACTAAGGAACTACGCCTCGTCCAAGACTGCACTTGGAAGAGGTGGCCCTGGGGCAGTTAATATCCAATGTCGAATGCTCAATGTCCAATTTTCAAGTATTTATAAGACGGGGGTTGCCGCTTTCATTGGATATTGATCATTGAGAATTGGATATTGGATATTGGATATTTTTACATATAGACAATCTTTTGTCGATGTTGCGGCGCTAAGTGCCTAATAAGGAGGGGTACAGTGGCCAAGAAGAAACGGATTTCGAGAAAAAAACTCTTAAAAGAGCCGGATGAGTTTCTAACCTTTTCGGCCAGGGCCATCAGGTTTGTAGTCGATAATCAAAGGCCTGTTTTTGGTATCTTGATCGGGGTGGTTGTCGTTGTCTTGGCTTTTGCCGGGTTCAGGTATTTTTCAAACCTGTCTGAAAAGAAGGCGTATGCCATGTTCGAACAGGGGCGTATGCACTATATGGCTGAAAATTCACAGGACACCAAAGCGCCGGAGCAGGAAAAAGCTGCTGAGCAATTTGAAAAGGTAATCACAAAATACCCGTCAACCGATGCGGCGCGGTTCAGTCTGCTCATCTATGCAGACATGAGCTACCAAAATGGTGACTACCAGAGGGCCATTGAACTGTATCAAAAGGCTCTCGGTGCTTTTTCAGGGGAAGGCTCTATTCAAAAGCTTATATGGAACGGTCTTGCATATGCCTATGAAGCTCAAAAAGACTACAAGTCCGCCGCGGAATACTTTCAGAGGATTACAGAGACTCAAGATGAGTTCATCAAGGCGGATGCCTGCTACAATCTCGGACGTACTATGGATGCCCTGAATCATCAAGAAAAGGCTCTTGAAGCTTACAACAAGGTGGTGCAGGCCCATCCCGGCTCGGTCGGTTTCAAGATCGCAAATGAGAAGGTGATCCGTCTGAAGGGTGCTACAGGGGTTTCGGAATAGTATAGGAGATATGGCTCGTGATCTATGATGAAGAGTTTGAGACCCTGCCACGGGAAGCCCTGGAAGCCATACAGCTAAAACGGCTTCAGCGCGTAGTTGAAAAGGTTTACGCCACAGTTCCATTCTATAAGAAGGCGTTTGATGAAAAGGGGGTCAAGCCAGACGATATCGGGTCCCTTGAGGACCTGCAAAAGCTCCCCTTTACCATGAAACAGGATTTGCGGGATAATTATCCATTTGCCATGTTTGCCACGCCCATGCAAAATGTGGTGCGCATCCACGCCTCCTCCGGTACCACCGGGAAACCAACTGTTGTGGGTTACACCCGCCGGGACATTGACACATGGTCAGAGCTTATGGCTCGTACCCTGGCGGCTGCAGGCACGCACAAGGGAGACATTGTCCACAATGCCTATGGCTATGGGCTCTTTACCGGCGGCCTGGGCTTTCACTATGGCACAGAGCGATTAGGGGCATCGGTTATTCCAGTCTCCGGCGGCAATACAAAACGACAGGTGCTGTTGATGAAGGACTTTGGCCCAACGGTACTGACCTGCACCCCTTCTTATGCCCTTCGCCTGGCTGAGGTGGCAGACGACGAGGGCGTCGATTTCAAATCGCTGAAGTTCAAGGTGGGCGTTTTTGGTGCAGAGCCCTGGAGTGAAAACATGCGCAGGGAGATTGAAAAAAAGCTCGGCCTCGATGCAGTAGACATCTTCGGTCTGAGCGAGATTATAGGACCGGGGGTTGCGGTCGAATGTGTGGAGGCCAAACAAGGTCTCCATATCTTTGAAGATCATTTTATTCCAGAGGTTATTGATCCGGAAACAGGCCAGGTGCTTCCGTACGGGGAACCGGGAGAACTTGTCTTTACCACACTCACCAAAGAAGCCTTCCCGTTGATTCGGTATCGGACACGGGATCTCTCCGTACTGTATCACGAACCTTGCAAATGCGGCAGGACACTGGTTCGCATGGGACGCATCACTGGACGCTCCGATGATATGCTGATCATTCGGGGGGTGAACGTATTTCCCTCGCAGATAGAAAGTGTGCTGATGGCAAGAAAGGATGTGGCCCCGTACTACCAGTTGATCGTTGAGCGAAAGGGGCGCATGGACAGCTTGGGGGTGGATGTTGAGATCAACGAAGACGTCTTCTCTGGTGACGTGAAGGACCTTCAGCCCAAAGAACGAGAGATTGAAAAGGATATAAAAGACATGCTTGGGGTCTCGTGCAAGGTTCGCCTGGTGGCACCCAAAACCATACAGCGAAGTGAGGGAAAGGCCGAAAGGGTCATAGACAAACGCAAGCTATAGGAGCCAGTTTCAAAACGTCCCCTTTTACCCAATCTCCGCGTCAGACTCAAATTATAGTCCTCGAAATACATCAAGTATTCCTGCGGTTAGAATTTTCGCCTTCCTTGACCTTGGTGCAAAATTGAACATTTTGAAACTGGCTCATAGGATTATTGATTGAGGATTTTAGATTTTAGTATCCGGTTTCTATAACGAGGGCCAATAGGGCCTTTGAACCTGAATCACCTTGTCAACTACAGGGGGCACCGCCCCCTTCTCAAAGGCCTCCAATTCGCCGGCTGTCAAGATGCTATCCCCGACCAGCTCCTTTAGGACAGCCCTTGCCGACTCTCTGAGCCCCGTGAGATTATAGCCTCCCTCCAAGGTAACAGCCACCCTTCCGGAAGCGTATCTCTCGGCAAGATCCATGATCTGACGCGTCATGGCCGCATAGCCCTTTGGTGTTACATACATCCCCCCAAGGGGATCATCCACGTATGTGTCAAAACCAGCGGAGATAAAGATAAATTCGGGTTTGAAGGCACTCACTATAGGGTAAAGGATCTGCTTGAAGATCTTGCAAAAGTCGCTGTCCCCGTATCCCGGCGACAGGGGAACATTGACGATTGAACCCATAGCATCCCCGTGGCCGACTTGCTCCAGGCTTCCTGTTCCAGGATAGTGGGGGTATTGGTGGGTGGAAAAATAAAGGACATCCGGATCTTTATAGAAAGTCCTCTGGGTGGCATTGCCATGGTGCAAATCCCAGTCCACGATTAAGACTTTCTGTACGCCATGGTTATTCATGGCATAGCGGGCACCCAGAGCCACATTATTGAAAAGACAAAACCCCATGGCCCGATCCTTCTCTGCATGATGCCCCGGAGGCCTGACTAAAGCAAAACCATTTTCTACGGTGCCGTCAAAGATCTTGTCCACGAGGGAAAACAGGCCGCCCACTGCTAATATTGCAGCTTGATACGAAAGTGGTGTGGTCTGGGTATCAGGATCAAGCGACACATGGGCTTTGCCATCCGTCCCTGCCACCCTTTCGATATAGGCGTGGCTGTGGACCAAGGATAGTTCCTCGTGGGTAGCAGGGCGAGGCGATATGGACACGAATTGTCCCTCCATATCCGCCTCGTCCAGCATGTTATAAATGACCTCGAGGCGTTGTGGGCTTTCAACATGGGGAAAATCGACAAGGTGCTCTTTGTAAAGATCGTGGCGAACAATGCCTGTTTTTGACGGCATGGGCTCTCTCCTAATGGTAGCAATTCCTGAATCCCAAAATGGCTCACAGGAATGAGCAAAATCCGGCCTTTTTCAAAAAGCTATACTCTTACGATACACTTCAGTAGTGTCCAAAATAATATGATTTCTACTGAGACGGCTGTGTCGCTGTAGACATTAATAGGGGGAGAGTCTAAACTTATTGGAGTATTGGAGTGCTGGAGTGTTGGTTATTCTGTTTTCTCCACTACTCCAACACTACATTACTCCAAGGTCCCTGTATAAGTAAATTCAATTTTATCAATATTTACAGCCTGTTGCAGTAATATCGACCATTTGTTTTGGACAAGAATGGATACACTTAATGTTTTATGGCGTGTGCCCGTGTCGTGGATAAGGAGATGCGCTTAGATCGCGTGTAAGGAAAGAAAGGTTCTGTCAGTGCCGGCCGGCACCTCTGGGCCTAATCTTTCAAGTGGCACACAGCTGGCCGCCACTTTGCTGGTTTGCTTTGGCCACACGCTCCAGAAACTTTTTAAACCAGCCCTTCTTTTTGCTTTGTTTCGATTTTGTTGAAGTCTTACTTTTTGCCATGACTCTTCCCCTTGACAAAACGAGTGCTGCAACAAGGTTTGATAGTTTCGTAAAAAGTCAATTTTACTCACTCCGGTGAAAATCGGAGTCCAGAGCCTTTTTAACTATCTGAATAGACTGGATTCCGGCTTTCGCGACTCGACTGAGCTCGCCGAAGTCCGGAAT
>JAIWEZ010000132.1:0-6594 GCA_048631945.1 Gammaproteobacteria bacterium
GAGCCTGCCATTTTCACCTTTGCCAGACCTCTGGGAGATGTGAACTACTAGAAGCCATTTCAAAACCTCAGATCGCGTTCGAGGGCAAGGCGAGGGCCGATGATAAAGCGCAGCATACACGGGAGTATGTGAGCATTTTGAAGAGGCCATCAACACAGCCATCGGGCGCTAGATGGGGTTTTGAAATGGCTTCTAACCAATTTTTATCTCTTACAGAGCCTGCGGAGGCACCGAGTTCTTAAGCGGGCGAGAGAAGCTTATGATCATGGCTCTTAAATGGTTCAAAAGGAAAAAGAAAGCAGATAAGACCCCTGATGAGATTGTCCGGCAAGACCCGGCGCCTGAAGAGCCTGAAGAGATTGAAAGGGCCGCAGAGGCCGAGGAAACGGAAAAACCCGAAGAGGATTCTCCCGTACCACAAGCGCCAAAACAGGGTGTTTTGGTCAGACTTAGAAATCGCATGTCCAGGACACGAAAGGCCCTTAGCGGCCGCCTGGACAATCTGCTGCTTGGGAAGAAAGAGATTGACGAAGAGTTACTCGAAGAACTGGAAGAGATTCTCATTACCTCCGATATTGGCGTACGGACGACCATAGCCCTCATTGAAAAAGTCAAGGAAAGAGTTGAAAGAAAGGACCTGATCCATCCCGATGAGCTCAAAAATGCACTACAGAGTGAGATTCTCGCCTTTCTCAATGTCCCTTCCAAACCGGTTAACATATCGAATAACAAACCCCATGTGATCGTGGTGGTAGGAGTAAACGGCGTCGGTAAAACAACCACCATCGCAAAGCTCTCGGATCGCTACATAAAACAAGGACAGCGGGCACTGTTGATCGCAGCCGACACTTTCAGGGCGGCTGCTGTCGAACAGCTCGAAATTTGGGGAGACCGTGTCGGTGCTGAAGTCATTCGGGACAAGAGACATGAAATGAAACCCGATGCTAAAGTCGATCCTTCTGCTGTAGTCTATGACGGCATTCAGGCCGCAACTTCGAGGGGCGTGGATGTGGTATTGATCGACACGGCAGGCCGACTTCATACCAAGGTCAATCTCATGGAACAACTCAAGAAAATCCGCCGGACGGTTGTCGGCCTGATCCCTAATGCACCTCACGAAATCCTACTGGTTTTGGATGCCACTACCGGCCAAAACGCAATATCACAGACACAACTCTTTCATGAAGCCATTCAGGTTACTGGGATTGTCCTCACAAAACTCGACGGCACGGCAAAGGGGGGGGTCGCGGTGGGTTTATGCCACAACTTCAAGCTTCCTATCCGGTATATCGGACTTGGAGAAAAGACCGAGGACCTGCAAGACTTTGATGCTGATGCATTTACAAAGGCCTTGTTTTAGGAAGTAAGCTGATGTCGAAAAACATTCTGGTCATTGACGACGAACCCAATTTGCGCCACGTTCTCACAGTAGTCCTTGAAAAAGCAGGCTACACCGTCAGTTCCGCTGCAGACGGCAAGGAAGCCATCTCTATAACCGAAACCAAGCCTTTCAACGTAATCCTTTGCGATTTGCGCATGCCCCGAATGGACGGTCTTGCCTTCTTAAAGCACGCAACCACACGGGCTCTTGATGCAGCTATCATCATGATGTCGGCCTACGGCACGATCGACACGGCTGTTGAAGCTATGAAGCTGGGAGCCGCCGACTATATTTCCAAACCCTTTAAGCCGGATGAGATTCTCCTCAAGCTTGGGCAGATCGAGGAACGTAACCGATTGCGACAAGAAAACATCAGGCTATGGGATGCAGTTCAAGAGACCTTCTCGTTTCAAAATATCATAGCCAAGAGTGAGTCCATACGCAAAATTTTTGACACCATCCAGAAGATTGCCGACTACAAAACTACGGTCCTGATCACCGGCGAAAGCGGCACTGGAAAAGAATTGATCGCAAGGGCCATCCATTTCAACGGGGCTCGCAAACATAAGCCAATTGTGGCTGTAAACTGCGGCGGTTTGCCTGAAAACCTTTTGGAAAGCGAACTCTTCGGCCATGTCAAAGGAGCGTTTACCGATGCGGTTGGTGACAAAAAAGGGATTTTTCAGGAGGCCAGCGGTGGGACCCTTGTCCTTGATGAGATCGCAGAACTGCCTTTATCGCTTCAAGTAAAGCTTCTTCGCGTGCTGCAGGATGAAATGGTACGCCCTGTTGGAAGTACGCAATCTGCCAAGGTGGATATGAGGATCATAGCTGTTACGGCAATAAATTTGGCCGAGGCGGTTAAACAAGGCATTTTCAGGGATGACCTGTTTTATCGGATTAATGTGCTCTCGATCCATGTGCCACCCTTGCGGGACAGAAAAGGTGATATTCCTCTCTTGGTCAATCATTTTATCGAAAGGTTCAACAAACGACTGAATAAAGAAATAAAAGGGGTTAGACCTGAGGCCCTCCAGGCCCTGATGGACTACCCGTGGCCGGGTAACGTTAGAGAACTTGAAAATGTTATCGAACGCACCATGGCGTTGACGGAAAAATTCAAGATAGACGTGGATGAACTGCCGGAAGAGATACGAAGTAGCGGCGCTGCTACACGTGATCCTTGGCCGACTGACAGTATCTCTCTTAAAGCTAATACCATGGCACTGGAAAAAACACTGATTCAAAGAGCCCTCCGCGAAACCAACAACAACCGGACTCACGCGGCCAAACTCTTGGAAATCAGCCACCCCACACTTCTTTCAAAGATGAAAACGTACGGGATTTCGTGAAGGGCCTATCCCTGAATGCCTGTATTTTGAGCAAAAGAGGGTGGCGGCAACAGGAAACCGAGGCGGAATCTATCTTGGTGAAGAAATAAAATTAAAAAAAATTCATTATGCTGTTGACATGTCCATAATATCAATGTTAGGGAAAACCACTTTTACAATGGGATTCCGCAACAAAGTTGACGGTTTTGTAAAAATGGCCGCTCAACGACGATCAAGCTCAATTGAAATCGATTGTTTCATAAGACCAAAATGATACATTTGGCGTAAACCTAAAAAAGGGAGGGGAGCAAACATGACAAAGGCAGAAATTGTGGAGAAAATGGCCAAGGATGCCGACATATCTAAGGCAGCGGCCGGTACTGCTCTGAATTCATTCGTGGATAGCGTCACCAAGGCCCTGAAAAAGAAGGATGGCAAGGTAACGCTGGTAGGCTTTGGTACTTTTTCAAAGGTGCGGCGCAAGGCACGCAAGGGCAGAAATCCTCAGACGGGAGCAACGATCAAGATAAAGGCTTCCAACACTGTAAGATTCAAGCCGGGCAAAGCATTAAAAGACGCCATGTAGATTCACTGGCCAGGAAGATTCGGTGTATTGAGTGGTTCTCATCCGGAAAAAACGTTTTCCGGATGAGAACCAACCGCTTTATACAAAGGTAATTTCAAAGCCGTCAAACTCGCCGGAGTAAGGCTCCCATTCCACAGATACTTTCCGTACACGGGCCAAGGGGGGGCCGGCATTACACCATTTCAACATAGACTTCACATTGCTTTCCTCACCTTCAAGGACCGCCTCTACCCTGCCATCCGCAAGATTTCTCACCCAACCTTTAACGTCCCGTTCCAAGGCTGCACGCCTTGTGTCCAGCCTGAAACAGACACCCTGGACGCGTCCGTCAATTGCGACACGGGCTCTAACCTTTTTCATGCCTTTTCTCCTGTGAAAGCTCCTCTACCAATCCCTTTTCATCAAGTATCCTGACCCCTAAGTGCCGGGCCTTTTCAAGTTTGGAGCCTGGATCTTTTCCTGCTACCACGTAGGTGGTCTTGCGGCTCACAGAGCCGCCAACCTTGCCGCCCGAAGCTTCAATACGAGCCTTTGCTTCAGTACGTGTCATGGAGTCAAGTGCCCCTGTTAGAACGAATGTCATACCGGCCAAGGGCTCGTCTACAGGAGCCCCCTTGGTTTCAATCGTGACACCAGCTTTTAGCATCCGTTCAATGTTTCTCTGATTTTCAGGGTTCTCGAAAAATGCTCGCACGCTTTGCGAAATTTCCTCTCCTATTCCCTTGACTGCCGTCAATTCCTCCTTGCTAGCAGCCACCAATCCCTCTAATGTCTTCATGGCACGGGCTAATATCCGTGCTATGTGCTCACCTACATGGCGGATGCCAAGGGCGTAGACAAAACGGGCAAGACTGATTTGTTTACTTCTTTCTATGGCATCCATGAGGTTTTGGGCGGATTTTTCGCCCATCCTTTCAAGGGCCCCCGTGGTTGCCTCATTAAGAAAAAAGAGGTCTGCATAGGATTTCAATAACCCTTTATCTACCAATTGGTTTGCCAGTTTGTCGCCCAGACCATCAATATCAAAGGCACCTTTGGAGGCAAAATGTTTAATGCGTTCCTTTAACTGAGCAATGCAATTGGCATTCACGCATCTCCATGCGGCTTCCCCTTTCAGGCGAACCACCTCGGAACCGCATACCGGACATACGGTAGGCATCTGAAATGCTTGCTCAACCCCTGTACGTTTGGTCGTAATTACTTTGACAACCTCGGGAATCACATCTCCGGCACGCTGGATCAACACTGTGTCGCCTACACGGATGCCTTTCTTCTTGATTTCATCCTCATTGTGAAGAGTGGCACGGCTAACTGTCACGCCTCCGACAGAAACAGGCTCCAGGTGGGCTACCGGCGTTAACGCCCCTGTCCGGCCCACCTGAACGTCGATCTTCACCACACGTGTGGTCTCCTGAGTAGCCGGAAACTTGTAAGCCAGGGCCCACCTTGGACTTCGGGACTTCTCGCCAAGCTTTTTCTGCAACGCCAAATCATCCACCTTGATCACAACACCATCCATCTCGTACGGAAACTCATGGCGACCGTCGAGCAAACCCTTGTAGTAGATAAGGATGTCCTCAATTTTTGCCCGCCGTTTAATATGAGGATTCACCCTAAACCCCAGGGCCTCAAGTCTTTGAAGGATCTCCGAGTGGGAAGTAAGTTTGAGGTCGGTCACCATTCCGACGCCATAACAGTATATGTCCAGAGGGCGCTTGGCTGTTATCCGCGAATCAAGCTGTCTGAGAGATCCTGCCGCTGCATTTCGTGGATTAGCAAACGGCGGCTCGTCATTGTCAAGGCGCTCTTTATTCAATTGTTTGAAGGCTTCAATCGGGATAAATACCTCTCCCCTCACCTCCAGGCGAGAAGATACTGTCACGGAAACAGTGTTAAGAAGGGCCAGAGGGACCGTCTTGATGGTCCTGATGTTCAGGGTAATGAGCTCGCCGGTGTATCCGTCTCCTCGGGTTGAGCCCTCGGTAAGACGACCATTTTCATATACTATCTCTACAGCTACACCATCCATTTTTGGCTCGGCAGTATAAAGCAACTGCGAATCTGTGTTTAGGAACCGCCGAACCCTTTTATCAAAGGCTAACACCTCCTCTTCGCCAAAGGCATTCTCCAGGCTAAGCATTGGAACGCTGTGAGCAACGGTTTCAAATTTTTCAATTGGTAGTGCCCCTACCCGCTGCGTTGGGGAATCGGGTTCAATCAATTCCGGATATGCCGCTTCCAAGGCAATCAGCTCCTGCATGAGGCGGTCGTATTCAGCATCAGAAATCTCAGGCTCGTCCAAAACATAGTAAAGGTAATTGTGCCTGTGAAGGGCCTTCCTGAGCTCGGCTGCCCTCTTTCGGATATCTTTATTCATATAGACTTCCAGAAAAAGATTTTCGCTGCGTTATCGGTCCAAATCCTCGACGACATACGACCAGTATGCCTTACTCGAATTTCTCCCTCTGGCCTTGCCAAAATCTCTTTCTGAAACTCTATAGCTTCTGACATATTGCAGGGATAACCTCAGCGGCCATCTTGCGCGACCTGATAAACTTGCTGCTTGAAAAACCGGGCTTCCAGCGCAGGCTGCCGATCTCATCTGAGACCACAAGCAAGGCCCCAATTTCAACCTGCCGGAACCCCGCCACCGTAAACAAAGCCGAAAGCTCCATATCCACGCCGAGCACATCCATGCTCTGGAGCAAAAGGACCTTCTGTGTTGTCTCCCGGTAAGGGGCGTCTGTTGACCAGACAGGGCCTTTGTGAAAAGGCATTGAGGACTGCTCAAGGTTCTCCTCAATAGCATTGGTTATTCTGTTGGACGGAATTGGGTATTCATTATTTAATGGGTAATACGCGGATGTCCCCTCCCCTATCACCGCACGATCAGGGACGACAATGTCTGCGATCCGCACCTTTTCCCGGATCGAACCGCACCATCCAAAAAAGAGTATCCTTTTTGCGCCTAGGACGATTAGCTTTTCCAGAATCATCACCGCATAGGGGGCCCCCAGCATAGGACCAACCAAAGCAATCTCTTGATGGCCATATGTTCCCCGGTACAACCGGCTTGTCAGGATTCTGCCCGCAGCCCTTCCATCGATTCCCATAGATCGGCGAATCAAAGCGAGGTCTTTTTCCATGGCCACCATGACCGCGACAGGACCTATACTGGGATCATTTTTCCCTTTTCTGGGATAGACTATTTCATCTCGCATCATTTACCCGAATTATGCGTTATGGATAAGCATTGTGTCGAATCTTGACTCACACATAGCCCACAGAGACTCAGA
>JAIWEZ010000133.1:0-6575 GCA_048631945.1 Gammaproteobacteria bacterium
TGATTCTCATCTGATCATCGTAGATCCCACAGGGAACCTCACAATGAGCAGAGGCATAAGAGACTACAAAAAACACCATTGAAAATACAAACAGGACTTGAAAGCATTTCTTGTTCATAATGCACCTCCTTAGCCGGACAAGCCGGAATTTAGGAATTGCGAATTCAGGAATTTAGGTATTAAATTAAGGATATTTTCCTTCAATCCCTCAATCCCCTAATCCCTCAATCCCCTAATTCGTGATCACAGTATCAAAGAATTGTCTTCTTGAATTCTTCAATCCCGATGCGCTCGATGAAGCGAGCGGTCCTTTCCTTTTTCTTGCCGTCGGCAGCATAGTATCCAAAACATCTCTTGGCTAAGTCTATTACCTCTTCGTTGCTCAGCCCTTCGGCAATCACATCCCCAATCCGGGGCTTACCGCCGGAATTGCCCCCGAAAATCACAGTCCACCCTGATTTCTTTCCAAAGGCACCGAAGTCTCGCACATAGCCTTCGCCACAATTAAATGGACAGCCAGAGATGCCGATCTTGGCCTTGGCAGGAAGCCGCATACCAACGAAAATTTTTTCTAACTCCCCGCCTAATCCCAGGGAATCCTGAACACCGAACTTGCACAGCGTATTACCCGGACACGCCTGCACGTAATGGACGCAAACTTCCACTGCGGGCCCCATATCTAAGCCCAGTTCTTGCCACACTTCCTCAACGATCTCCGGTTTCATTCCCACAAGTGCCATGCGCTGGGCAGAGGTAATCTTGATAACTGGAATCTCATGCTTACGGGCCACCTTGGCTATATTTTCAAGTATGTCCGGCGTTACCAGGCCCATGGGGGTTCTGGGTACAACAGCATAAGTCTTTTTGTCTCGTTGCACAAAGGCACCTCTTGGTCTATCAGGCATAATTGCCCTCCTTGCATTAATGGTTTCTTCCTCTACACTCCTTAGGCCGCCAATCTTTCCTTTTTCAAAACCTCTCCCCTGGCACTTATGACCACCAGTTCCACGGGTATCTCCTTTTTCGCCTCTTCCATGGCCTTCTTGAGAATCATGGGAAGCCCAGAGCAGCAGGGGACCTCCATGATGGGCACGGTGACTCTCTTGATGTCGGCTGTCTTGAATATCTCGACAAACCTCTCGATATAGTCTTGGACATCATCAAATTTCGGGCACCCCGCCAAGACAACCTTACCTTTGAGAAAATCCTGGTGGAAACTAGGGTAGACAACCGGCACACAGTCGGCAACGACTAGCAGGTCCGCCCCTTTCAGAAATGGTGCGGTCGGCGGCACCAATCTGATCTTAACAGGCCAGTGGGAAAGGGCAGAGATAGAACTCTTCTGGATAGCCGGCTTATTTGCCTCCTGGCAGGATCCAGGGAAAACAAAGGTCTGGATCTGAGCGGAAGGACAACCACAGGGCAGCGTGGTCTCATCAGGACTCTTCTCTTGAGCTTTTGAAGTCAAGTATTCTTCAACAGCCTTCTCATCAAATTCCTCAGCTTCCTGCTCTACGATGGTGAGCGCCCCTGTGGGGCATTCTCCCAAACATGCGCCCAGTCCATCACAGTATTTTTCTTCAACCAGCCTGGCCTTGCCATCAATGATCTGGATGGCCCCCTCAGCACAGGAGGGAACGCACTGACCGCAGCCATCGCAAAGTTCGTCGTCGATCTCAATGATGTTTCTGGTTACTTTCATTGCTCTGCTCCCAACAAGGTCTCCCTGGCTAACCGCTTCCCTGAATCAGTTAACATTTTCTTTTCAATGATCTCCAACAAGCTCTCCTTTTCAATCTCCCCATTCTTTTGGTGCTCTCTAAGATTGACGATAAGGTCGGCATCATAAAGGATCTTAAAGCTTAAGGTCTCCTTATTCCCGGGGTGATGGTGGTGACCGATAATGTCGCAAACCTCTTCAACGAATTCCTCCCTTGTCCCCAATCTTGTAAGAATATCTCTGGCAATGGGTGGCCCCTCTTTTTGGTGATACTTGGCCGCTGTGCTGTTGTGTTTTCGCTCAGCCTCGTGAATGCCGATATCATGCAAATAGGCTGCACAAAGGACCACCGCCGGATTCCCTTTTTCCTCTTTGGCAATTCGTTCGGCGTATCTGGCCACACTGGCTGCATGGCCGATCCGCTTGAAGTCCTGTCCAAAATAGCGCTTCATCTCAATGGCCACCCGGTCCTTCAATAGGTCATCTCTTTCTGCCAAGAGCTCTGGAGGAAGGTCGCCCAGACACTGCTCGGCATAAGGGCAGTAGGAGGCACATCCAAAATCCATTTCAGGGTTCACAAACCGATGACCGCATTTCTTGCACAGGCGTGTTGTGTCGTCCTTGAAAAATTCCACTTCATTGCCGCAATTGGGGCACTTGACTTCAAAGATAGCCCCCGGCTTCCAGTAACGGCTGTCTTGTCCAGGGCATTTCATGGTGTGTAATCCAGCACTGATGAAGTTATAAAAAGATTTTTGCGAACGTCATTGAGCATTTTAGGAGGAAAGAACGTGAGATCTTCAGCGTTAAGAAATACTGATTGATTGAGGGCGTTAGCCCGAGGTGTAGCATTTTAGCTGAAGATCTCAAGTGCGCCCAAAATGTTCACGGAGTGAGTAAAATTGGCTTTTTACGAGATCATCAATATTCTCGGTGCCTAATGCGCGGCAATCCAGACTTCATCTATAATCTGGGATCAATGTGACCAGGCCCCCCGCACTCTGGCGTGTAGCAGGTGACATTTAGAAAATCACACTTTGCCCCACATGAAGTGCAGACACGCGGTGGCTTTGCGGCTGTAATCAGAAATCCGCACTCAGCACATTTCCAGTACGTTAATCCGCATTCAGGACAGATATCTCCAACAAATTTACCTGAAGCTGTGTGCCCACAGTGGGCACATGTCATATTCTCTTGTTCGTTTCCCATTTTGTATACCTCCTTTTAATGATCGATCTCTGCCAAATGGCATGAGAATGGTGGCAACGTGTGGTCCACTTCTATTCTTAGGCAGCGTTCTACAATAGTGGTACAAAGGTAAACAACTTATGCTGCCTTGTAGTTTGTTCCCGGCCCGTACAGTTCTTCTTCTAACCAGGCCTTAATGTCTTCGTTTACAGCGTATACGCCTTTTAGATGACTAACCGATTCCAGAAAGCGGTTCCTTAACTCCTCCGGCATATCGATGGTGGCCAATTCAACCGCCTCTTCAGAATTACGCCGGATGAAGTAAATCTTCGCCGGGTGCTCCCAGGTGTTTACCACAAAGTAATAGGACACATCGTTTTTCGATCTGATTCGTCTCCTGCCATTGGCCGGGTTGTTCCCCCACTCCAGATACAGGGTAACTGCCTCTTCAGGTGTCATGTCCCAGTCGATGACGCTGGTGAGTTCGCTGTTGTTTCGCATTTCTTCCAGTCCCATCATGATTGATCACCTCCCTAAGGACTTATAGTATTATCTTGCTGAGTATGGCCTATTACCCACTCCACAACCCGTGCAGGTTGCAGTACTCACGGGCCGTTACTTGTTCTGCGGCAATATTAAACGTAGCCTCTGGGGTATCAGTGGGCTTTAAGAACTGACGGTAAACCTTGCCATCAGCGATGACTTCGATCCACTCAATATAGTGTTTTTCCTCCATAGGATGTGCAACGCTGCCGACTCTTACGGTGACGCCTCCTGCGGTCTTTTCTACTACCGGCACGTGTTTCTCCTTGGCAGCATCAACGGTATTCTCAACAAAAAGCTTCATCGGCTGCTTGCAGCACACAAGCTCACCCTTGCCCTCATGGAGCACTTCCACGATGTTTCCACAAACCTCACACTTGTAAACTTGTAACTTCTCTGTCATTTTTAGTACCCCCTTTTTGATAGCGGTCTCAATGCCTATTACACTTGTTGAGGTTTACAACTACCAGTTCTCACCCAACAGCTCGAAGTGTGCTTGCGGATGAGCACAGGCAGGACATTCCTCTGGGGCGGATTCACCTTCGTGCAGATAACCGCAATTACGACACCGCCACACAACCTTGCCCTCCCGCTTGAACACTCGACCGGCCTCGATATTGGCAGCAAGATCGATAAATCGCTTTTCGTGCTGTTTTTCGGCCACTGCGATAGCCTCAAAGACTTGTGCGATATCTTCAAAACCTTCCTCACGGGCCACCTTGGCAAAGCCGGGATACATCTCGGTGTGCTCGTAGTTCTCGCCTTCAGCAGAGGCATTCAGGTTCTCCAGAGTAGTGCCTATCACTCCTGCCGGGAAACTTGCTGATATCTCAACTTCACCCCCCTTCAGTAACTTGAAGAGCCTTTTGGCGTGCTCCTTTTCCTGATTGGCAGTTTCCTCAAAGATGGCTTGCATCTGGACGAAACCGTCCTTTTTTGCCTTACTTGCAAAATAGGTGTAGCGGTTTCGTGCCTGGGACTCACCTGCAAATGCGGTCAAAATATTCTTTTCGGTTTGACTACCCTTCAAATCGCTCATTTGATTCCTCCCTCTTCGATAGATTTATTGCTTTGAGCTTTCAGTCTTAAGCTCTGGTCATTCTTTCCACCAGCCCTTATTTATATGTGCATCTCTTTCTGCTTCTGCCAGTTTCTTGATCTTATAGGCCGAATCCCTCACAACACCGTACAGCACGCCGCAACCAGTGTCTTCGCGTACAGCGTCTCCTTCATCCGCCAGGCCGAGCATGTCTTCGACCAGTTTTAAAGTCTTTTTGATGCTTTCATCACACGGCTTCATCATTTTAACCCCTTCGAAGGAAGTATTATTAGGAAAGGTTTGAGTTACTGTATTATCAAGATTTGTGCCAGGCTCGAATAGTAACGGACGACAGGGCATAAAGGCTTTAATATTAAATAGTTAATACCTGTTTGGACTGTTGACATACCGCACATTGATGCACGAAACCCGAGACATTGATGAGACACTTTTCGCAACGCGAAAAAAATGAGGTTAATGCTTTGATATTATAACTTATTTCATGATCAGCTGTTATGCATATGCTCATATATTCCGGCTTCGGGAAGAATTGACCAATAAGTGGTGCTATCGAAGATGCTTCAGTCACATGATCGGTAAATCTTCATTTATAAAAGATAGTTACAGGAACGTTGAAGTGCATTGGGCCGCAAATTGGGCCGAAGGAGAGGCTGAGAGGAAGGGATAAAGGTGTCTCATATCAAATCATGAGACATAAACGTATCATGAGACATCCGGAAAATCAGCAAGAAATCAGGGAAAATGGGGACATCATCCTCATCTCCCCATGATCGTACTGGGGTGGAACGCCTGCCCTGCCTTGTATGTCCGAATGATCGTACTGGGGCCTGCCCCGTAGGTCTTTTAGATCGTACTGGGGTGAAATGCCTGCCCTGTTGAATTTGAAGCGCATTCAACTGGGGCATAGCTTGTTTCACTGGGGCGAAGTTTACCACGTGCAATGTTTTATCTGTTTCACTGTGGCCTACTTCACCGGGGTCCAATCCCTCCGGGGCTTAGGCCCCTACGGGCCGGAGGCCAAAATCCAAATTTGTATGACCGCATCTGTTACAGTTGTCGTGTCATAACACCGGTTAAGTCGGGGCTTTGGCCTTTACTTTGGCACTCGTTCCTGATAAAAAATCGAGCTAAATCATTAAGAAACAGGGCAACTTGTCCTATGAAACGACTGACCAATTTTGATACATACCTTGAAGACCAGTTGAAAGATAAGGATTTCGCGGCGCGCTTCAAAAAGGCTGGCGAGGCTTGGGATGTGGCCCTGCAACTAGCTGCTTTACGCAAAGAGTCCGGATTATCTCAGAAAGAACTGGCCCGACGCGTGGGAACATCCCAACAGCAAATCAGCCGCCTTGAATCACCATCTTATGAAGGCCATTCCTTGAGTATGCTACGCAGAGTCGCAGAGGTTCTTGGGGCAACCCTTCATGTGGAAATTCAACGCAAAAAGCATCCGAAACAAGTCCGCCTCCAGCAGATTGCTGAACATAAGGCCAAATACGGGGGGAAAGATTGAATTTTGCATTGGACAGGACTTACCGTATAAACAGGATAAGAAAAGAAAATTCTGACGATCCTGTTAATCTTTACCCCGTAGAATGAGAAGCTGTTCTACTGGGGCTGTCAAAATATTCATAGATGCAGGCAGGTCTCCATTATTGAGACTCCCGCTTCAGCGGGACAGCGGATTTGTCTGAATTCCGGACTCAGGAATTCAGACAAAAAGAACTCTGTGGCTCTGTGAGCTCTGCGAGAGATATAAGTCTGTGTCTGTCTGCGCCTGCCCCGTTAAATTTTTAAGTATTTAACTGGGGTGAGTCTGCGGCAAAGAAACCAAAACAGACGGTTACAGCCGCAAATCATTGACATTTCAAAATGATAAGGATATAGAAACAAAAACTCCTTGGAGGGTTTCCCGCTCCTCCTGCTCGCGGGATATTCGATCATGCTGATAAAAAGATTCTGCTCAAGCTCCATTTCTCTATCAGGAGGGGTGGAGCTTTTTTGTTCTTTTTCTATTTTCCCATAACATTAGGAGAGTCTTGAAGAATTTGGCAGATGAGT
>JAIWEZ010000134.1:0-6515 GCA_048631945.1 Gammaproteobacteria bacterium
GCGAGGTACCTCGGTACGCCTCCGCGCAACCCCTTGTTTTCCTTGACCTTGCGGAAAATTGCTCATTTCTGAATTGGAAACTTACGCTTGTGCCCATTGAGTTTTTACGATTCGTGGATGGAAACTAGTTGGGGATTTGCCCATGTTATCCTTTCGATTATTTCGCAGACCGAAACCCGAAATACTATAATATCCGGTTCGTCCGAAGGGACTGGGTTCCGCCCCAAGACAGAACTAACCCAATACTAAGTGCCTCGGAACTAAGAAAGCAACACTCTGGAATTACAGCGAAATCATTGCTAAAAGAGGTGGCTGATGAACTTTTCACTATCCATGGAACAGAAGATTCTAAGGGACTCGGTACGAGCTTTTGCCGAGAAAGAGATCAGGCCAGTTGCCCAAAAATTGGACGAAACTGAAGCGTTTTCTTATGAATTGACCAAGACCATGGGCGAATTGGGGCTCTTTGGAACATTTGTGTCCGAGCAATACGGCGGTCAAGAGCTTGACTATCTTTCTTATATCATAGCCGTGGAAGAACTAGCAAGGATAGATGCCTCCCAGGCCGCCACCGTGGCTGCGGGCAACTCCCTAGGCATCGGCCCAATCTATTATTTTGGCACCGAAGAGCAAAAAAAGAAATATCTCCCAAAGCTTTGCACCGGAGAGCTCATTTGGGCCTTTGGCCTTACAGAGCCGGATGCCGGATCGGATGCTGCAGCCTGCCACACCCATGCGGTCCTTGATGGCGATACCTGGATCATCAACGGAAGCAAAATCTTTATCACCAATGCTTCCACAGACATCTCCGGCGGCGTTACCGTAATGGCTGTTACCGGCAAACAAGATGATGGACGTAATGAACTTAGCTGTTTTCTGGTCGAATCCGGCACACCAGGTTACACGGCAAAACCGATGCATGGCAAGATGATGTGGCGAGCCTCAAATACAAGTACCTTGCATTTTGAAGATTGTCGGGTTCCCAAAAAAAATCTTCTAGGAGGACGCGGACAAGGCTTTCATCAAATGTTGGCCACCCTGGACGGAGGTCGTCTTAGTATTGGCGCTATGGGCTTAGGCGGCGCACAGGGCTGCTACGATATGGCCATGAAGTACGCCAAAGAGCGTGTCCAGTTTGGACGGTCTATATCATCCTTTCAGGCCAATGCTTTCAAGCTGGCTGACATGGCCATGGAGATCGAGAGCGCCCGGCTGCTCCTCTACAGGGCGTGCTGGCTCAGGGACCAAAAAAAGCCCTTCACCAAAGAGGCTGCCATGGCAAAACTTTACTGTTCCGAGGTCATGAGCAGGGTGGCCAATCATGCGATACAGCTTCACGGCGGCTACGGCCTCATGAAAGAATATGATGTGGAACGGTTTTATCGTGACCAGAAACTTTTGGAGATCGGTGAAGGAACCTCGGAAATCTTGCGCATCGTAATCGCCCGGCTGATCGGCGCGTTCTAAAGAAACGGCTTCACAGCTAGTTGTGTGCCGTCTGTAGTTATGGCAATGGCGCCCTGACGATCTGTACGAAATACCTGACATCCCCGATCCTGATAACGCTTGAGAGTCTTCTGATGGGGAAATCCGAATATATTCTTCCATCCGGATGATATCACACCCATGTCAGGATCGACGCATTTCAGAAACTCAGGGGTGCTTGACCCCCGACTCCCGTGGTGAGGGACCAAGAGTACGTTGCTCTTAAGGGTAGTGCGGGCCAGGGATGTGAGTTCCTTTTCTGCCTCAGCCTCCATGTCTCCGGTCAGGAGAAATGACACTTTGTCAAATAAGACCTTTAAGACAAGGGAGTTGTTGTTTAGAGTGCGCCATGAGTCTTTGGTTTTCCGTTCCAGGAAGTCTTCGGGGGGATAAAGGACCTGGAATCGAACCCCGTTGATCGTTTTCGGTGTTAAGAGTTCTTCTAGTCCGACAATGCGGATATCTTTTTCTGAAATAATGTCCAGAAAGTCTTGGTACTGCTTGTTAGGCACATACTCTTGATTCATCCACACTTCCCGCACATTGAAGTGCCTCGCAATAAACAAGAGTCCATTCAAGTGGTCCGAATTTGGATGAGAAAGCACAAGGATTTCCACCGTGGCAATCTTTCTCTTCCACAAAAAAGGCCCCACCACCCAAGCCCCTACATCAAAACGGTTGTCGTAAAACCCTCCGCCATCTACCAGTATACAGGGACCTCCTGGAAGTTCCATGAGGGCGGAACTCCCCTGCCCAACATCAATTACTGTCATCCTCAATTCGCTACGGCCGTACCGCTCGTTGACCCAGTAGCCCACGTCTGCCAAAGCGACTATTGCAAGGCCAATCAACAGGGGCCTTGCCCAGCGAGTTTGCCTGAAGTTAAAGAGAACCCATGCCAGGGCATAGTAGAGTCCAATCTCGATCAAGGTAGGGGTTACGGTCCTGACGGCAGCAAACGGCCACTTTGAAAAGAAAACGGCCAGACCCAGACAACCTTCGAGGATTGTTGTTGCCCCTTTCATGATCCACAGTGCTACGGTTGGAGCAACAGGCAAAAACAAAACAGCCAGCAGCCCCAGCGGCACGACCAGGAATCCAATCAAAGGCACCATAACGCAATTGGTCAAAATCCCGATGAGTGATGTTTGATTGAAATAATAAAGAGTTATAGGAAGGGTACCCAGGATGGCGGCTGCGGAAACAAAGAGAAAAAGGACCGGCCTTTTGTAAACTGTGGACGGGCCCCTCCTGAGTTTAACAACAAAGGGAAGGTGCTTCAGCATGTAGAGGATGGCAAATACGGCAGTAAATGAGAGTTGAAAAGAGATTTCAAACAGAGCCGTGGGGCTTATGACCAGGATCACAAGGGCTGCCAAAGCCAGGGTGTTGATGGTGTCTCGTTCCCGTTCGAATAGCAAGGCCATCAAGAAGACCATCACCATGATAACAGCTCTCTGGGTGGCAGGGGACATCCCGGCCAAAAGGCCGTAAAAGAGAACGGGAAACAGACTCAAGAGGGCTGCACCCTTTGCAGGCCACGCAGCCAGGAGAACCCTTTGGGATCGGGCCAGGACAAATCGAAAGCCCATAAAGGCAAGGGTTGCTACTATACCGATGTGGAGTCCTGAGATGGCCAGCAGATGGGCAGTTCCGATCCGGTTGAAAACATCTCTAATCTCCCGAGAGACCTCGCTTCGATCGCCGATAAGGAGTGCCTTTATGATCCCCTTTGCCTCTCCCGGGTCTTCTGGGGTGGCCTTGTCAATCAAGCTGGACACAGCCCGTCTCGAGTGATCTATGGCATGGCCCAGCCGGTAGGTCTTTCCAGGGTGCAGTCTAATGACAAAGCTTTCCCTGGAAACAGATGCAGAGGCATATATTCCTCGAAAGGCCAGATACCGACGGTAGTTAAAACCCCCCGGGTTGTTGAAGTTATGGATTTCTTTGAGCTTTGCAAGACACGCCACCCTGTCCCCCGAGCGCAAACCAGCTACAGGCTCCCGGATTGTCACCCTTACGGCACCGCTCACCTTGTAGAAAACGCCCTTCCTTGCCAAGGATTCTGCTTTCAGCACAAGACGGGTTCGGTCAGGGAATCGTTCTGGATCGCCATCTACTGTACCGATAATGTGCCAGGGTCTACCGTCAACAAAATGGGATACGTGGTTTGCCGGGAGTCGTGGTGAGGTCCAGCTTTGTAGACTCCAGTAGCCAAGGGTGAAGAAAAGAAAAAGGGGCAGCAGGTAGACCCTTTGCTTCTTGAGGAGAATGAGAAGGAAAATGAGGAAGACAAAGGCAACGGCAACAAGCACGCTGGAAAGGCCGGGCAGCCAAAGGCCAACAACAATTCCGGCCATGAGGGCCAACAATAGGGGGATCAGGGGCCTGTAATAAACCTTTGGGGTCATATAGATATATGCTTAATTTTCGCCGTACAATGGCAAGCTTTTTCCTAATTCCAAATTCAACCCGAATATTTAAGATTTAAGATACGACCCTCTCGTCTTCCCCTTAATTCGCTCTTAAAAAGCGAATTCTTATCAATTCAATCAATTAACTGGTAGGTATCTGTGGTGCTGGTTTACCTTCTAAACTTTCAGAAACAAGGCGCCCAAGAAACATTGCAAACGGCGCGATATCCTGTTCCACACTCGCGCTTTCCAACGCAGCCATATAGTCGTCTCGCTTTTCCAGTGGAATAACGGTCCAGGGGTACCCGCCCGCAGCGAGCATCACGTTCATAAGAAATCGTCCAATACGGCCATTGCCATCCATGTACGGATGGATATATACGAACACGAAGTGCCCCAGAACAACACGCACCGATGGTTCCGGCTCTTCTCTCAGCAAATCAAAGAATGCCGGCATGCAGTCCCGCACAGCTTCATAGCGCGGTGGCACATGCATTGAGCGGCGGATATATACCTGGTCGTTGCGGTAGCCGGCGAGGTCCGCTGTCCGCAAGAGGCCAGCCGTTACGCTCGGCCCAAACATCTCACGGTACCAGTCACCGTGATCATCATCGCCAACTGCTCCGGGATTATCGCCTTTTAGCACCTTGCGTACGCTTTTGCGGACCGCCTGATAGGCCTGCCAGTACCCGCGTGCAGCTAAGGCATTACGGTGTTCGCGGTCATCCTCGTTTTCATCCGGATTCCACTCGCCACTGCGGACCCGTTCGATCAGCTCAGGGCTGACCCGGTAGCCTTCAATGGACAACGAGTGATAAGCGTCCGTAACGTAAATGTCATCGGCTGCCTTGAGATAGGCAGCGATGTCGGAAGGCCGGCCAGGGGCGGCCGGAAATTGTTTGAGGATTGGTTCTCGCATCTGTTGCCACATTAGGCGAATACGGTTCACGTACGGCGACTGTTCGCGCGCTGGCAGGATCAGATTTATTGTGTCTTCGAATGGATCTTTTTCACGAATGTCGTAGTCTGCGGTTTGCATTGTTTTGACAATATCGTCGGCAATACGGTCACGTCCGATATTTCGGAACGCACCTGCGAGACGGCCGGCAACCGTGGTGCGTCCACCTTCAAGGAGCAATGCAAGCACATCAGATGCATCGCGCACCATGGCCAGAGCCGCGCGTGCGTCCGTCGAGTTTTGTAGAAAGAATCCAGATCCGCAGCTCACCAGGCCCGCAGGTACAGAGAACAGACGCAAGCCGCCCTTCTCTGCAATTTGTCCAGCCTCGGGCAGAGCCGCACGCGTATCGAATAACGACGTATCATGCGGCAGCGTTGTGATATTGTTACGGGCCTTCGGTGAGCGTACAAGCAATTGGCGTGGAACCGTCATGTTCCCGACATGCAGCAATAGTGACTGCTCAGGAGAGAGACTCCAATTCGTCCCAAAACGCTCCTTCAAATAGGCTGCACAGAAACCCCAGAACGATGCGTACCATGCCGTGCTCTCTCCCGTGGCCTCGTCCGGACGGGCAGGGATATACCAGCCCTTCATGACCTCTTGCAAGAAGCCGTTTTTGACCAGGCGTTCCCGATGGGTCCGGGTCAGATCACCTGAACGCACGGCGACGACACCGCGCTCTTGCAGTGCTCTCAGGGCCTCAAGGGATTCGGCCAGTTTTTCATGTGGACTTGCCATAGCTCTCGGGCTTTCGTTAGCTTATTGCGCCGTACAATTTTAAGCTTTTAATGTAGTGCCAAATTTAGCTTTTTTGGTTATGTCATTGTTAGCTTATTTTGTCGAGTGCTATTTAGCTTATTCTGTCCTGCAATTATTAGCTTTTCCTGCGTACCCGACCAAGAATCCGCCCCCGACCCAAATATCCCCAATCTCGATAGTTCTGCCGCTTCACCCTGAGTTATTTATTTTCCTATGTACGTCCCTCTTGGCCTCCCAAATTCAACCCGAATATTTAAGATTTAATGGGCGACCCTCTCGTCTTCTACTCCTGGTATTTATTGTGTAAGAGTTCAACGGGTTACGAGAACATGAACGATAGTTGCCTGAACGAATTTTCCCCTAGGTGAACGGCTTAGGCGGAAGACCGGGACCGGCTACGTGGTGCAAGCCGGGACGACATTGACTAACTTGAGTTACGCTTTCCTTCTCCTTGTAATCGCCTTGAAGATGGCTCGCCGCGGATACAAACTCCGAGCTGTCCGGCTACTTCCGCACTTATTCAACCTAGTCAATAACGTCCCTCTCAACCCTTGAAATTGTTTAACCGGGGTAGGTAGGGACTATCGTACCAGGGCCTGCCCCGTAGCTCAGAACGATGGTACTGGGGTGGAATGCTTGCCCTGCCCGCCCCGTAGGTCTTTTAGATCGTACTGGGGTTGAATCCGAAGGCCATTCAACCGGGGCACTTGTTTTCTCTATTCCACCGGGGTGAGAGATAGAAACAGATCATTTGGCATCGCCATATTATCCAAATCTACCGCTCATGAACACTCGCCTGAAGATCTCGCATCAGAGTTATTCATAACGTCCCGTATCTTCACCCTTCTTTATTTCAAATCAATCTTGTTATATCCGTCCGCAAGGCTAGTGTTGAC
>JAIWEZ010000135.1:0-6508 GCA_048631945.1 Gammaproteobacteria bacterium
ATCTCGTAAAAAGTCGTCACTCCGGTGAAAACCGGAGTCCAGAGCCTTTGTAACTATCTGAATAAACTGGATTCCGGCTTTCGCCGGAATGACAGAAAGAGGTGTTTTTCGACTTTTTACGAGACCAACAAGATTGTCGATTGTTCATTTTTTATACAATTCCCAATAATCAATCGTCAATCGTCAATTTTAAACTCTCTCCCTCTCTCCCTGGATCGTTCCTGGTATAGCCTGGCCTGATGCATGAAGGCCTCTATGCGTGTGAGCATGTTTGTTTGCTTCTGGCCGTCATATACAGCCGTCAGTATGGGAAAGCCGTTGCAATCTTTCAAGGCGTTTTTAAAGATCGGCACCGTGATATTGCCGAGCATGCAGTTGAGCACAAACAGGTTGCAGATGCCGCATATACCCTCAGCGGCAAAGCGCCGAACACGGGTAGTAAAGGTAGCCAGGATTGGATCGATATCATAATTAATGAAGTCTTTGCACTCCCTCTGTATAGTGGAAACGTCAAGGATGCCAAATGGCCGAAGCTCCTTATCCAAACACCCTTCCATACGGTTTGTCCAAGACTTTATCCACTTTTTGCGCGCCAGGTAGTAGAGAGCGGAGATCGGCTTTCTATCTCTTAGTCGGTTTCTGACATAGTAGTGGTCGGAAAAGAGCGAGTAGCAATTCAATACTGTAAGCCCGTGTATCTTTACCTCAGCACCCAGGCTTTCAAGGGTTCGAATAAGGTCATGGTTGGCCCAGGTGTTTAAGACCGTGTAGAATTCTCCCACGATGCCTATGGTGGGACGCTTCTCTGATCGGTCCACAGGAACACCCCCTAAAGCCTTCAAAGCCCGCTTCAGGGCTACTAGTACCGCGCTGTGCCCCCATCTTCTCCCGTCAGGCTGCGCCACGGCCTTGGCTATATCCCGGATCCCAGCTTCATATACCATATCAGCCTCTCCAGGCTTTACCTCGTAAGGACGGACATGAAGCCGGAGCCTTTCCAGCACCTCAGAAGCCACCCATCCTTGCCACAGTGCCATGGTAAAGCGCATGCCAAAGAGGCCGGAAAACTCATCAAAGCGGGTAGAGGTAAGCGGGGCAATGACTGGGATCTGGGGCAGCCCCATACGCCTGAAAAGATCAGCATGTCCGATACCATATTGAGAAAACCTGCATGCCCCATCGTAGTTTTGCATCAAAACTGCGCTACGATCAGGATCAAACCCCGGCTGGCGGGTCATCTTCACAAATTCACCACAGGTAACTATAAAAGGATGACACTCGCGGCTGGAAGTAACCTGCCGGCCAAGGTATTCAGTCTCGTCATCCGGCCTTGGTAGCACCCTTGCCTCCAGGCCCACGGCCTCCAGGGCAGCCGGGACAACAGAAGAAAAGGCAAGGGATACGTATGGAAAATAGATAACCCGATTTTCTAGTCGCCGCATCACGGTCGGGTTCGGAGACAAAGGGTCCAGATGCCTTGGCTTTCCCTTGATCACCAGATTGAGCGGACAGGGTGATGGCTGTGGCTGCCTGGGTGGTACATTAAGGGTATCCAGAAATGCCTCAATTCGTGTGACCATCCCTGCGTCACCTGTGTGGTCGTCCACTTCCAGGATCAGGTGTGGCTTACCACCAATCTCGGCCTCCATGTATTTCATAAAAAAAGAATCCGGCCCGCACCCAAAGTTTGTCAGCACCACCGGAAAGAGGCGCTCATTTCCCCTTATCAGCAAGAGGGCCTTCATAAGATCACGGGTATTCTTCCAGACCACGTTGTCATAGTGCGCAGGCAGTTGCACGTCATCTATGGGAAGCATGTCGTAAGGTATGGTCAGATGCCCGGTGCGTCTTAGCTTCCTGGCAAGATGCAGGTTCAAGCCCTCATCATAGATATTGTGACACTTGCCCAGCAAGACTATGGCCCGCTGGTCGGAGTCCATGGAAGCAAGAATCTCTTTTCCGCGCTTTCGGCGCCAACGGTCAAAGCGATCTTGGGCACCATGGGCTGCCGCAGAGGCTTGCCTAATACTTTTTGAACGATGCCCAAGGGACCTTCCAAGTGACATGAGTGCACGATCAGTCTCTTGCCTGGGAAGGCTTCGCTGCACAATAGGTGAAAGTAATCTCACCATAGAACCCATTGTTGCCTGTACCATATACGGCATGGACTGGATATACGGGCAATTGAAGCTGCGGAGCCCCTTGTCACCGGGTTGCCTGTGGTCCATTTCGCATGCCAGCAACACCCTTTCCGCACCTTTGGACATGAGATCACATATATGGCCATATACGGTCTTAACAGGATAGCAGGTTTCAGATGGAACATAGGAAAATCCTTCCTGAACCAAGCGCTTGTTCGTCCTGTCTGAAAGCACCACAGGATGACCCAAGGTCTTGAAAAAGGCACGCCAGAAAGGAAAATAATCATAGATGGTGAGGGTCCTGGGAATACCTATGACCGGGCCTGATCCCTTGCCGACTCCGTTTTCCTCATCAAAGCCTTCCATGAGGTGAGTATCGCGCTCAGCGAACAGATCCGGCAGGTGGCTGTACAGGGCACGATCAGACACCTTTTCATACCGGCCGCATAGGCTGCCATAATATGAACAGAGCTTGCCCTCTATATAGATCTGATGAACCCGGCAAAGATTCGGGCATTTTTGACATTCAAAGGTTTTCACTTCATACGGGCGATCTTTTAGGTAAAATCCTGCAAAACGGGTGGAGGCGGGGCTGCGGTCCCTGGCCGCCAATGCCGCACCCACTGCACCTGTGACATTGTGGTGCTCAGAGGTAGTCAGGGGCTTGCCCAGGATGTTTTCAAAAGCAGCCACCACGCTTCGGTTGGCGGCCACACCCCCCTGGAATGCGATGCGCCTGCCGATCTTCTTTGTTCCGACCACCTTCTCGAGATAGTTATGGGCAATGGCATAGGAGAGCCCAGCCGCCAGGTCACTCAGCTTATAGCCCGCCTGTTGGTAATGAATGAGGTCCGATTCCATGAATACCGTGCACCGTGCACCAAGGTCTGCCGGTGTCTTAGAGGCAAGGGCAAGATTACTAAAGTCTCCCCGAATAGGAACCTTCAGACGGCCGGCCTGTTCCTCGAGGAAGGAGCCGGTCCCTGCAGCACAAACCTTGTTCATCTCAAAATCAACGACTCGCCCCTGTTCACACCTGATGTACTTGGAATCCTGGCCCCCAATCTCAATAAGGGTATCAACCTCCGGGTCCAGATGGAGGACTGCACGTGCCTGGGCCGAGATCTCATTAATCACAACATCCGCCCCCACAAAATCACCAACAAAATAACGCCCGCTTCCGGTTACACCTACACCGCAAACACAAACACCGGGGCCGACCCGCATGGCCATCTCTTCAAGCCCGGCCCGTACGGTCTCAACCGGTTCCCCACGGGTGTACAGATACTGCTTGGCCACAACGCGCCCTTTGGCGTCCATGAGCACAATGTTGGTGCTGACTGCACCCACATCGACGCCTAAGAATACCTCAAGACGGTCTCCCGGCTTGATTCCATAATAATGATCCACGGACTCCTGATCAGATTTTGAGGGAATCAAAGGTTTCAGATGAGCAACACGTGGACGATCTTGCTCTACTTTTAGCGCCGCCCGGATGCTCTTGAGCAGGTGGCTTGCAGGCACGGTCTCTCCAGAGCCCTCAGTGCAGGCTATCAGAGCCGAACCAAGAGCCCCCATGATAAGGAAATGCTCTGGAATGATCAGAGCCCCCGGGTCAAGATCCAAGAGGTCTTCAAAGGCCTTGACCACACCAGGGTTGGCAGCCACCCCCCCCTGGAATACAATCGGTCTGGGGAAGGATTTCCCCTTGCCAAGGTTGGTTATGAAATTTCGGGTTAGCGCATAACACAACCCAGCAACGATATCTGCCTTTGGCATCCCCTCCTGCTGAAGGTGGACCATATCACTTTTGGCAAAAACACTGCATCTGCCGGAAATTTTTGCAGGATGTCTTGAGCAGACAGCCAAGGCACCGAAATCCTCGATCCCTATGCCGAGCCGATCGGCCTGCAGGTCAAGGAAAGATCCTGTGCCGGCAGCGCAGACATCATTTAAGACATGGTCCGTGATAACCGGCTCTCCTGTGCGCGTATCCCGATCCAGAAAGATCAGCTTGGAATCCTGTCCGCCGATTTCAATGATTGTGCGGGCTGTGGGGTAAAACCGACAGGTAGCCTTCGCCTGGGTGACAATCTCATTAACATCCTTGACACCGAGGATACTGCCTACCAGCTTGCGACCGCTCCCCGTGGCAACTATCCCGTCAAGGCTTTTGAAGTCTTTGCCCAGCTTCTCAAGGCAGTCGCGAAGGATGATCAGTGGCCGGCCATCTGTTCGTCGGTATACGGCGGCCTTAATGTCCCCCGTTTCATCGATAATGACTATGTTGAGACTGACGGAACCAAGATCGATTCCCATATAGAATTGCGCATTTACCATAATTGTCTATCCAGCAATATCCATTGAACTTTTACCTCGCCCCTCATCTATTACCATGCCCGAAAGGTTTTGACAACTTGCCAACTAACTGGTAGATATATAGAAAATGGTAAGAGTTTAGCCTTTTGAAAAAGGCCCCCTTTGGTGGGCAAATCCTAAACTGTTTGAGGCCGTTAGGCCGAGTGTTTTAGTGACAAGGGGTTATGCAAAGGTTTCAAGATATTGTCAACTCAAAAGGGGGTTCTCCTTATGCCAGAAGAGGTTCTCATCTTTGGAAAGAATACCTGACCCTTCACGACAACAGCCCGGGAGGCATATTCCAAGGCAGGTAAGCAAGTTAGATATATAAATGTTGTTCAAGATCCAAAACAACTTGAGGCCATGCTTGAGTACTCGGACGGAAAACGCAAGGTTCCCGTCATCGTGGAGGGGGGGGTGGTTACGGTGGGCTTCAAGGGTAAAACGTGAGGTGTTTAGGGACACGGGAGGTCCCGTGGGAACTATAAGTTAGGGGCTTTGACCCAACCCATTACTCCATCTATCCTTGTGGTTTGCACAAGTCGATTGCCACTCCAGGGCCTGTTCCTTCTTTATCGCCCTCAACCTTCGGCGAAGCCGGGTTCTCTCCACCGGCCGCAAAGGGCGTTGCTATTGTGGAAAATCCTTGTGGTGCGTTAAGTGGTTTTACCCTGCCGTTTAATTTACCACCAGTTTCAAGTGTTATGCTATTGCAAGTAATTTTTCCTGAAAAGGCACCTGTACTCAGTATCCTCAGGCTCTCATAGACCGTAATATCACCTTGAAACTCCCCCCCTATAATCATTTCGCGCACCCTTGCCGGGGCATCAACGAGGCTTCCTTCAACCGTAACCACCTTATTTCCAATAAGGTCACCTTTCAGTGAGCCCGCCACGATCAATTTACCCTTTACGTTAAAGGACCCCTCGACTGAGGAGTCTTTATCGATGATGGAAAGCCCTTCTTGTTTATCTGCCCCTTCTTGTATATTAGCCCCTTTTTGTATATCAGCCCCTTTTTGTATATTAGCCCCTTTTTGTATATTAGCCATGGTGTGCCCCTTTTTTGAAATCGACAAGGATCAAACCGAGTGTAGCGTGTTTCCTTTGAACCGCGATAGAATACATTGACGCATGGACCCCTATGATTGAAATATCTTGCCTACTTCAAAGACTTCTTCCACCAGTAGCTCCCCGGTATCCGAATACACGTATACAGTAGCTGTTTTGAAATGCTCCATTGTACTGACATCCACAAATGTCCCGCTAACATACTTGAAACGGGATATTGAAAAATACTGCCCCCTCTTAATAATGGCGGGCATTCCATCTTTCAGGGGACTCCAAGGAAATGCCCTAATGGTGGCCTCCCGTGAACCCTCTTCGGGCTTGAGAACAACGAAGGTATGGCCTGCAATCTTGCCGCTTCCGCCATGAACTTTCTTCAGGGAAAACTTGAATTTAAAGGCATTGCCGTCAGCCTTTCGCCAAATTTCGAGGTTATTGACCACGATATTTGCCGAGGAGGCGGGTGGCGCAACCTTGTCCTTCTCGGCTCGCGTGGGCTGTGGGATCCCCGCAACCGGGCTCGGTCTTTCTGATTCTTCCTTCCTGGCGGTTTGCCCGGCAGCCGGTTCCGGTGTTTCTGGTGGCTTCTCCTTGGCGGTTTGCGTGACAGCCGGTTTAGGCTTTTTTATTATTGATGCCACGTCCTTGGCCTTCCGGTCAGAAGCAGTGCCGGTTTTTTTTGCAGTATGGTTGGCGCCGTCCTCAAGCGCAACCAGGCCGACCAAGGCATTTTCCTTGGCATTCCCGGCAGTTTCAAGCTTTGCTCTGAGAGTATCCAGGTCCATTGTCAACTCTTTGTTTTCTAACCGGATCGAGTTGTAAGAAACCACCGAACAAATCACAACAGCCAAAATTACAGCAATGCAAGCTGTCGAGGCGACAAGCAATGGTTTGCCTATACGAAAAGAGACTATCTTTCCGAGATTACCGATCAAAAGGACT
>JAIWEZ010000136.1:0-6454 GCA_048631945.1 Gammaproteobacteria bacterium
TGAGGTCCGCTGCACCGACTTGTTGGCTGGAAATTGTTTTCGTATCTTTTTTCCTGCGCTGGAATCAGCAAGAGAAAGACAAGTACGTCTCAACTGATTAACCATTTTCAACCGTTTTGTAACGGCATGAGAACTCATATCAATCTTCACTGGCTATACTCCTAAGATATTCAATATCATCTTTATCCTGCCCACTTTCGCGGAAAGATTTCAGTAAGATAAGACCCTGTGGAGAAACAACCTTTAGCGGTCCACCCTCCCATTCTACTGTAAACCGACTATCCCATGACAAAATAATTGCATGAATGTTCAGCCTATCTCAGGATTTCAAGGTCTTGATATGTGTCGAAGCAGGACTGTTGGACCAGAAAAGATTTTGAAAACGATATGTCAATAGGGCACTGGTATGATAATAGAATCGCAGGTCGCAACAGTCATGCTTGATTAATTATTGTTTGGTTGGCTTTAACACGCCATTTTGATCTCGCCGAAGGGGATAGGGCTGTTTAGGTAATGGTGCACCCGGTGCTTCGAGAACTGATTTGCCATATTTCCAATCTGATGGGCAAATAGCGATATAGCGAGCATATCCACCTGAACCACCTTCAGGTTTGGCAAATCCAATGGCAATCAACGCACCTGCTTCAGGAACTTGATCTAGATTAGTAACTCCCTCCGCCTGGCAATAATGATTGTGAAGCAACCAGTATTCCCCTTCAAGATTGGGAGTCGTGTCAGTGTCAAGAGGTTCATGCCCATGAAACAGTATTTTGCGATTATTATGTAAAAACTTCAAAGCTGGAAGAGATACACCTGGAAAAGGTTTTTTATTGTAACGTTTAACATCCAGCCATTTCTTATGCCAATCCGAGCGAACCATAACAACAGCACCCTCAGGGATTGTTCCATGTTTTGCTTCCCATGCTGTTATGTCATCAACAGAACAATGATAGCCGGGATCTTTTGCCACCTTTTCATGGATGTCTATCACAACCAATGGCCTAATGGCATAAGTTGCAGGGAGATCACTGATTGTTGCGCCATATTCATCCCAGTGTGCCGGTGGGTCAAGTTGTGTACCGTATTGGTCTGTGGGAATTTCATAAGCTGTTGCTATGAAGCCATGCTTTGCATATGTGAATTCCTCCCCCTTTCCAATATAACCGGGCATATCCGCACCAGCCAAAGTCGGTTTGAATTTTGCGTTTCCAAAACCAGGCCAGACAGATATAGTTGGACTAAATGCATGCGTTAAATCGACGTATTTACATTTCTTAAAAACTGAATCATAAAGGGACCAGAGATCTGTTTTTTCTGCCTGAGTATAGCCAAAGGAAAAAATGAGAATAAAAATGATCATGATTAAACCGAAAAGACGCTTCATAACATACCTCTTGTTTTAATAAAATCGATTAAAAATAAGACTATCTTCTACCCCAGCACCTCCTTTCTCTAAAATGCAAATCCGCTCCATTGTATTGAAAATTTACTTCTAATGCGTAATTGAACAGAAAAGGACTTGCTTAGTTAATTTATAGTGAAAAAAGGCCATAAAAGTCAATTAAAATTGAAGAGATTCAAGGAAGTACAGAACGAATCCGCTAAATCCTATGGGCTGTTCCATAATTCCAGAAAATCCCCCCGTCCGCCTCGCTCCGCTTGGCTGGAGGGCGGGCCTCAATCCCCCTTTGCAAAAGGGGGAAGGTTCGGAATGCCCGGGCTTTTTGAGAAGTTACCTAAATGTTTGACAATTCTGACTTTTTATTTCTCCATAATGTATTCAAAACTAAGCCCTGGCTGGCTAACGGATCAGCATGAGGTTGGAATTTGACTTAACAAAGGCCAGATATTATGATTAGAACGTTAAAAGCAAACCATTTTCAATAATTAGTTGTAAAATCAATAATATAGCCTCAGCCTCCTAGGGAGTGAGATTTCGGTCTATTGAATTTAGAAATGATATATATTCCTTCCAGAACGAGCATATCTCTCCTGGTAGTGTATATGCTCGTATTGTCACTATTTCTGCACTGCGCAGTCAATGCCGATGACTCACCGGAAAATACGCCCGTGAGTGAGGCGGAGAAAGACACACTTTCCTATCGGACGGAATTCACGGATCTGGAAGACAAGAACCTGACGTCGATTTTCAAGGCCACGTCCAAGTTAATCTCCCTCAATGATCGTCCGCCGCACACCCTGGCCGCTCTGGAACGGAGGGTTCGGACCGATATCGACACGTTTAAAAAGATATTGCGATCGGAGGGCTATTACGATGGGAAGTTGACCTACCGCATAGAGGCAGAGCAACGGCCAGTCCAGATCTTCATTGATATCGACGCAGGGCCGAGATACCGTCTCAAACGATACACGGTTGAGTACGTCGGGCCGGGCTCTGATACTGAGGGGCTCCCCAGGGAACCGGAGGATGCCGGATTGTCGCTGGAAGAACCGGCTCGTGCGCAACTCATTGTCGACGCGCGGAAAAAACTGCTGCAAACGCTGGCCGGGAGCGGCCATCCCCTGGCCACGGTAATCGACCAAAAGGTGGTGGTTGACCATGCCGACCACAGCATGTCGGTCACGATTCAAATTGAGCCGGGTGAAATGGCTCGATTTGGTCCCGCATCAGTAGAGGGGATGACGGGTGTTGATGCGGACTATATTGAAGGCTTCGTGCCCTGGAAAGAAGGAGATATCTTCGACCGAAGAAAGATAAACGAATTGCGCCGCCGGCTTCTCGGTACGGGTCTGTTTGCGACGGTTGCCATTGAACGTCCCAATCAACTGAACCAGGAGGGCATGCTTCCCGTCACTATTCGCGTGAGCGAGCGAAAACACCGTTCCATTGGCCTGGCAGGTCGATGGTCCACTGACGAAGGATTTGCTGTGGAAGGGCTCTGGGAACATCGGAATATGTTTGGGCGACAGGAACGTCTGACCCTAACGGCGGAGATCGGAGAGATCAAGCAGGAGTTTGACGCGAGTCTCATGAAGCCCAACTTCTTGCGTCAGGGTCAGAACCTGCTGGCCAACGGGGCATTGGCACACGAGGATACTCCCGCCTATAAGGGACCGCTGACTCGATACTTTGGGGGACTGGAGCGTACTATCACCAAAGAGTGGAACATCCTTGCCGGGATTCCCGTTGAATTCAGCAACCTGTCAGATTTACAGGGCGCCAGGGATTTCTTTCTTTATGGGCTTAAAGTACAGGGAGACCGCGATACGTCCAACGACCGGTTCGACCCGTCCGAGGGTACACGGCTAAGGTTGTCGCTCAGGCCGTATATGGGAAAGGGGGCCGATGATGTGGCCTTCCTTATGAGCGAAATAACGGGAACCGGGTACTATGCGCCGGGCGATGGTGATCGTTTCATATTTGCAGGCAGAGTGAAACTCGGCTCCATCGTGGGTGAAGAAACCAGTGCGTTACCCGCCAATAAACGCTTTTACACCGGCGGCGGAGCCTCCATCCGCGGGTATAGCCTTCAGTCCGTGGGGCCGCTGGGACTAGACGAGACGCCTCTCGGTGGTCGGTCGCTATTAGAAATCGGTGCCGAATTTCGTGTTAAGGTAACAGACACCATTGGCGGCGTCGTATTTATCGAGGGCGGGAATGTCTATGACGATGAATTACCGGACACCCCCATTGATCTGCAGTGGGCGGCAGGGTTCGGTATCCGGTATTTCACTGCGGTCGGTCCAATGCGACTGGATTTCGGCTTCCCGCTCAACCCCCGTAAAGATATCGATGACCCTATGCAATTTTACATCAGTATAGGCCAGGCTTTTTAAGTGATGTTTCCGTGGACTAAAATACTGCGTTTTGGAGCGCTTACATTCGCGGGTGTGGTAGTCGGGGGATGTGTTCTCTTGTTGTCGGCTTATGCGATCCTTCAGACCGATGCGGGCCGGGCCCGCCTGGTGGGCTTTGTGAACAGACAACTGAGCACGCCTGGCGGTACGGAAATCAGAATCCATCGTCTGGACGGCGATCTTTTGCGCCACATAGATATCGAGGGACTGGCGGTGCGCGATAAGGACGGTGAGTGGTTCCGATTACGTACCGTTCAGGTAGATTGGCGTCCCACTGCATTGTTTGACGGCGTCTTTCTCATCACGCATCTCAATCTTACCGGACTTCACATGACCCGGGTCCCGGTGCAGGAAAACGAACGTAGTCCTGGGGCATTTCACTGGCCCCGTCTGCCATTGGGTATCGCCATCGACCGGTTCTCATTGGAAGGCGCATCCCTGGCTAAACCCGTTCTGGGTAAAGCAGTGGCGTTTCGAGCGTCCGGCAATACAACGGTCGAGACCCACGGTCTTATGCGTATCAAGGTGGATGTAGAGCGCACGGACGGTGTGCCCGGTCACGCCCAGCTCGAGGCCGAATTCCAACCCCAATCAAACCGTCTCGGTATTCAGTTTGCCCTGAATGAGCCCCCCGGGGGAACGCTGGCCCGGGTCCTCAACCTAACTGGCTTGCCTTCTTTGTCAATCCACGCCAAAGGAGACGGGCCCCTCGACGACTGGCACGGGGTTTTGCAGGTCCGGGCAGGAGATATTGCCTCCCTGGATATGGAACTCGCCCTGGATGTGGTGAATCGGTCAACGCTGAAGGCGGACGGTCACGCTGACGTTTCACGACTCTTCCATGATCCGTTGCAATCCCTGTTGGTGGGCAGACTCAGGTTTGACGCGGCAGTGGATTTCACGAACGAGGGCGTTGTGTTGCGCCGGGTCTCCCTGGCAAACGAACTGGCAACCGCTGATATTTCAGGCGAACTCAAAGGTCGAGATGGCGATCTCAATGTCGCGCTCGCCTGCACACCGCGGGGCATCGATTACGTTAATGGTTATGTCACGCCTCTTTCAATGGGCGGTATCCGTCTAGATGCCAAACTGGAAGGACCACTACAGCAGCCTTTCATCTCGGTGGATGTGGTTGCTGATTCGCCGGCGCTGGATACTGTATCGGCGGAGCGATTAAAAGGTGTATTCGAGATTGATTTCCAGCGGCCGTATCACCAGCCGGACGCGAATCCCTCCATCCGGGCGAAAGGCGAATTGACTGGAGTCCGTTTAGAGTCACCCGAGCTTCACGCGTTGCTGGGGGAGGTGATAAACTGGTCGTTTGATTCCATCCTCCATTTGGATACCGAGGTCATCAACATACGCGATGCGGTCATTTCAACGGCATTGGGTCGTTTGTCGGGATCCGGGCAAGTCGCCATGGGGGGGCAGGAAAGCGATCTCAGGGTCACAGCGGAGGTCAATGACATGGCACTGCTGTCACCCGTAATCCATAGACCTGTGACCGGGACGGCGAAAGTTGAGTCCCTCATCCACTCATCGGATTTCCGACAAGGCATGGCTGCCAGCCTGACCGGGAAACTCAACGGCTTGTCCCTCGGTGACATGGTAATAGACAAGCTGCTGGGTCCGCAGGTGTCTGTGGCCGGAAACCTGGCCTGGAGCCCGAATAACGAGTTGACGATTCAAGACCTCACCATTGAAAGTGCGGTGGGCACCCTTATCGGGGGTTTATCCATCACGCAAGATTCTCATGATCTGGAAGGTCACTACCGGGTGAGAGTCCCTCGACTTGCTGACCTCTCGGACATCGTGAAAGTGCCTCTCGCAGGCCAACTGGATATGGAAGGTGACATGGGAGGGACCCTCCCTGACCCTTCCCTGTCTGGACAGCTATCTTTACAGGCGCTGGCCATAGATAATATTGATCTTGGGACCCTGGAGGCGCGATTGGAAGCGGTCCGGCTCGTGGAGAAACCACATGGGCGTGTTTCCATGTCACTTAGCGATGGGCGGTTCGGGCACGCCCTGGGAGCGACAAACTTTGCCTTTATTGACACGGCTGAGATTGAGTTAAACGATATAGTGGTCGAATTGAGGGACACTAAAGTCACCGGCGGCTTAATGGTTCCGCTTAAAGGCGGGCCTGTGACCGGTTCCCTGGCAGGGGAGTTAGCTTCTCTGGCGGCATGGTCGGATTTGGTCGGTCGGCAGGTGTCGGGAACGGCGACCTTTGCTCTCAATTTGAGTATGGAGGGTGAGTCGCAAAACGCCGAGCTGACCCTCGACGGCAATGACCTTGCCGTGGGTTTAGAAATGGACGAAACAGCAGAGTTCGACACGATCAATGTGTCTGCGCAAGTAACGGATCTGCTGGGCACCCCAAAGGGCAGGATCGAGTTCGTGGCGCAAGATGTAAAATTATTCGATGCGCTTCTTTCTGAATTGTCGTTCAACTGGGACCTGGACGGTCTTACCCGCGGTGCCGTCATGGCAGCGAGCACGGGTGATCTGCATGGACCGTTCAGACTCGATCTTACCGGTGAATATTCGCGAGACGGACAGGGCATGGAACTCATGCTCTCCGGTCTTGATGCCTTGGTGATGGGACAGACCATAGAGATTGAAAAACCGG
>JAIWEZ010000137.1:0-6450 GCA_048631945.1 Gammaproteobacteria bacterium
TAAACATACAATAATAAATTTACATAAAATCTTCATGATAAACCTCCTTTAAAACAAATTTTAGTTATCACTCAATTGAGTGATATCTCGTATCCGGTATTTGATACTGGTTTTCCTGGGTGATAATTGCTTTGCTTAATTTGCGTTGATAGCGTGCTATAAGCGGGCTCGGGCCTTCATTCTTGACAAGAATGAAGCCCGATCCCTTAGTTCACTGCTGGCTACTGCTATTTTGCGGCTTTCGCCAACTCTTCCCGGAGTTTAGCTGAATGCGGGTTGCTGACATCGTGGGACACAATAATGTCCACCGGCCTTACTGGCTTGCCATAATAGGCGTGGTTCCATTTGTCCATCGTCCCTATGACAGATCCGTCCAGCGATAGGCCCGCATAGGCCCCCTTGGAACGGGCGAAGGAGAGTATGTCCGCAGTTACACCTTTTGCGGCTGCGCCAGCGCCCACCGGCCCAGCGGCCACTGAGATATCGGCTCCGAGCTTGAAGGATGACGTATACAACGATTCCAAGCCCCTTAGCGTCCTCACCATCAGAATCACCTCGGACTTCTGGGCGCCAATTTGTAAACCCCAGCTCACAGAGCCAATGGTGTAAAAGGCAGGTTCGGACCATTTACCCGTTTTTTCATCACGCACCAGCAGAACGCCATGGCCGCCTGAACCGCCAAACACAAAACCTGCCTTTATCAATGACGGCACGATTAACAGACCCCTGCCTTCCTTCACATGTTCACGGAGATAGCTCATGTCCGGGTCGGCAATAAAATGGTTGAAGGTGATGAGCGCCTCATCGACCAGCGCCTGCTCCTCTGGGGCGTCCGCCGCAGTTACCACCGTGGTTGACAGTACTAACAGTCCAACAACCAGAACGCTGACAACCGAAAATAATTTAAAACCTGATACTTCTCTACTTGTTTTCATTTTCTCCTCCTTCTTTTTTCTGTCTTCTGTCATAAATCCTTTGCGGGTTCTGCAACTTCATCACATATTGTCCAAAATTGCCTTCCGCTTTTCTTTATACTCCGCTGGTGTGATGTAACCACCGGCGGCCAGCTTATCCAGTTGCTGCAGCTTCTGCTCTGGAGTCATTTTAGAGGCAGGGGCGGGAGCTGGGTGGGCATAGGTCGTTGCAGCGGCAGGCTGCTGGACGTAGACGGTTTGGGTTTTGGGTTCAGATGCCGATTTCACTGCGGCAGCGGTCCGTATTCTGCTGCGGCGTACCGCACCGCCGACTAAATGCCCGGCTACCATGCCACCCAAAAAAGCAGCTCCACGATCGGCCCGCGCCTCGGTCTTAAAGCCGGGCACGATGGTAGTGATGAGAAAAGCCAATAAAATCGGAACAAGACCCAGTTTGAAATTTTTTCTGATTGTTTCCATTGTTTTACCTCCCCGTTTAGAATCGACGATTGACAATTGAATGTTGATCGAAAGCATTCCTTAAATAGTCAATCGTCAATTGAAAATAGTCAATTTGTCTATCACTTACACCTTACCGCTATTCCTTTATTTATCTGTTCCCCTAACAGTCCAACCGCTTCAAACCTATTTTCTTCAACATTGAATGGGATCAACTTAACTTTGAAGTAATCAAACTCATTTGCATATTCTTTCAGTTCGGCATGAATGTCTTGAAAGAAACCGCCGGAAGAGATGAAATCAAGATTCACCATATCGCCATCGATCTGCCAGAAACCAACAGCCTCCGGTCTATTTGATCTGCCGGCTTCAAAAGTGCCGTTTTCGTGAAACATAAAATACTCGGAATCAGAATCACCGCATTTCTGCTCTGTAGTTCCAATTACCCAATTTCCGACCAGATATTCCGGAACCATATCAGCAGCATTTGCTCCGGAAATAAAAAAGGTCAATAACACCACCAAAAAGTTAAAAGTTATTAATTTGCCTCGCATTTTTTTACCTCCTTTCTAACTCTTTATTTAGTTCTCAAAACGTCTGTGTTAGTCCGCGTGTGTCTGTGGCTAATCATTTCACATTTTCGGATTTGCGTATGGATCAATACGCTTTTCCTCCAGCAGCTCCAAGTCGGTGATCTTCCAGGCCCCGCCCACCGGTTCCACGGAGATATTGGCCTCGTACTGGTTCTTGCGCATGTGAATGTGGCCCCAGTGGCCCACCGTACCCGTGGCGGTCCACCTGGCGTGGAACAACCGGCCCAGGGGGCGGTCATCGAGTTGATTCACATCGACCTCCAGGATCTCCACCTCTTTCACTCGGGCCCGGGCGCCGCCGGCCTGGGTTACTACCAAAGATTTTCGGTTTTGCAGGTAGATTTCCGAAAGCAAGTTTCCGCTGACGCTGGTGGCCAGCCGGTCGTAAACGTCTTCTTCTTCCCGGAAATCAAAGGAACGGTAAACGTTTTTAAGCAAACTGTTCAAAACGGTCACTGCATTGGCGTCGGTCATCTTCGGCGCCAGGACAGCCGGTTTGGCAACGGCCACCTTTAAAAAGGGGTAGAGCAGAACACTTCCGGCGATGAACAATACTGCCAAGCCTATAAACAGTCTGACTGATCCGGCATTCCGCCGGCGTTTCCTGATTTGGAAGGCAACCGGCAACATCGCCAGCAGGCACAGGGTGCTGCCAAGCGGTATTTTCAACGTTGTCAGGGACTCGTCCACCCCCACTTCTGCGACGGTGGGCATCTGATAGGTTTTCAGAAAATTAGTCCAGGTCAGTACATTATCTTCGGGTGTCACATAAGACGGTAAACCGCCTGCCGGATCAATCGCATCGGTCGGGACCTTTTGGATACGCTTGGACCAGAGGTTCCATTCGTTTGTGACCTTCTGCGGTATGCCTTCGGTCAAATAGGTGATGATCACGCCCACCATGGCGGTGTTGATCGGCAGCTGCTCGGGCTGTTCAACGAAGGTGGAAGCCGTGGTGGAGTACTTGACAAAAGAAACGCGGTCCAAAATCGGCCGCAACTGTCTCCCATCGATCAGGGTTTTGTCCCGTTTCAGAAAAAACTCGCCCACGCGTTTCTTCAAGGGATCGTTTTCATCGGCTTCGATGAATTCGTCACCCCGAAGGCCCAGATCAATCCACGCGGCAAGATCTTTCACTCTCGCTAAAATTTCATGCCGCACTTCAAACGTTTCGATATAGAGAAAGGACATGACACTGCCGCGCTGCCATCGTTTCAGTGCCTTATTGTCGAAGACCGAATACCAGGGGTCATCCCAGTCGAGTGTGACCGTCGATGGTTCGGGCAGGTATCTGAAATCAATGATCGGCACGCGATTGTGGTAGGTCATAAACCCGATCGATACTTTGCTGATTTTACTTTTTTCATCAAGGGGGGGAATGATGGTCAAAGATTTGGGTTTCTTGGTGAAGGGATAGACAAGCTCTGCATAGAGCATACGCTTGTCCTTTGGCGGTCCCGGAATGATCTGGAGCGTATAGGGGTTGAGCTTTCCGGCATAGGGTGAGGGGCGCTCTTTGCGAAAGCGCGGCTCGGCGAGTTTGAGCTTCGCTTGCAGTTTCTGTCCGTTATCGGTTATGATCTGAAAGTCTTCGTCAGAAAACCTGGGCATGCGATCGGCCAGGGGTGGTCTTTTAATATCGGAACCTTCGAAGAACGCATCGGGAATAAGGCGGTCAAAGGTCACCAAGTCATTTACGAAAATCTCAAGCTCAATTTTGACATGATCTTCGTTGATATAGATTTCGGCAATATTGGGTGCATTCTGAGCACCGGAGAGATTGATCCAGTCGGCACTCACCGGAGGCCCCGGAATGCAACATGCAATAAAAATAGATATGATAATGCCAACTGTTTTTTTCATATCAGCTGTGGCCTTTGTTACTGTGGTGCCGGGATGTTGGTCCCATACTTCTTGTTGATATCTGAGTAGATCTTATCCACCACTTCTTTGTAATTCACGCGTCCGCCTTTAATGAACTCGGAGAACCCGATCCGTTTACTCGCATCCGGTGGCAGCTTCTTCCCGACTGCCGGCTGCGGCCAGATGTCTTCGTCTATCACTGCCATACAAACCCTGATGTCGTCCTTTTTATGTCTGCGGCATGACCTATAAAAATCTCCTGTTTCCCTCATACACAACATGATAATCGCAGTACCGACACGATCGGCCACCGGTTGGTCGGCGCAACCACTGCGAGCGTCACGATGGCGGCCTCGACGCCTACATCAATTCCCCGTCGGCATGGGAATCTTGACACCTTCCTTCTCGAGCTGTTCGCGGATGTGCTTGAAACGGAAGTACGACGAAAGCGTAATCGGACCCGAGTAAGTCTCGCTCTGAATTTTCCGCGGCGGATACTCCACATAGGTTTTCATCTTCTCTTGAATCGCCTGGCTAATGGTGACCAGCGTCCAGGTTCTCTCGGTGTAATTGTTCATGAAGATGTCGTAGCGCTCCTGCGGATCCGCCCAGAGGTCGAACAGCTGAGGCACCGTGGCCACGTACTTCTCAGCACCTTTCCAGCCAAGGTTGGAGTCCACGGCCAGTCCACCGGTAGCCTGACCGTTGTCACCACGAAGATTATATAACGCCTTGTAGTTGCCCACTCTCGCCGCGCCGGGAGACAGCTCATTTTCGGTGAAATAGAACCACTCGTTGCGCTCAGACTTGCCGGTGCCGGTTAGTGCGGGTGTCATGTCATAGCTATCGAAGATAATGGGTTGATTCTCACGGTCATTCTTCGGCAGATCAACGCCTGCAACGGACGCAAAAGTCGCCATCAGGTCGAGGCCACCGAGGATGTCGTGATTTTTCGATCCGCCCTTGATCTTGCCAGGCCATATGGCGATGGCAGGCACTCGATTGCCGCCCTCGCGCACAGTACCCTTGGTGCCGCGAAACGGCGTATAGCCGGCATCAGGATAAACGTCCTGCCAGGCACCGTTGTCTGTGGTGTAGAACACGAGCGTATTCTTGTCCAGGCCAAGCGCACGCAACTTGTCCATGATCCGCCCGATGCGCGTATCAAGCTCCACGATCGAATCCGCATACTTGCTCTTTGACAACGACTTATGCTCAAACTCCGGAGCAGGCATGTTGGGCTGGTGGACCTTCATGAAATTGACGTTGATGAAGAACGGCTTGTCGGACTTGGCCGCCGTGTCCAGGAACTCCAGCGCCGCTTTCTCGACGTAACTGTCGAAGAAGGGGATACCGACGACGCCATCCGGGTATTCTTTAGTGCTCTTGTCAGGCTCGTTGACATACTGGCCATTGACCATGAAGTCTGTCTTGGGCTTCTCACCTGCCTTGCCGGACAATGCACCCTTAGTCACCTTCTTGAAAAAGGCGCGCAACTTTGGATCCATGTCAGGGAACCATGTCGGATCACCATAGGTGTAGGCGTTGAGGTGGTAAAGACCGACATACCTCATCTCATCGTAACCCTGGGCATTTGGCAGAGCAGAGTCGTCCTCGCCCAGATGCCACTTGCCGGTGAAATAGGTCTGGTAGTCAGCCTTTTTGAGCACCGATGCCAGAGTCCATTCCGCTGCCGGCAGACCGCCGCCCTGGCCCTGGAAGGCCACCGTGGTCATGCCACTGCGGTTGGGAATGCGGCCCGTCTGCATGGCTGCCCGGCCCGGTGTGCAGCTTGGCTGAGCATAAAATGAGAACAGAGTTATGCCATCCCCAGCCATGCGGTCGATATTGGGTGTCGGCATGCCGCGGCCCTCGCCACCGCCATAGGGACCAAGGTCACCGTAACCTGTATCATCGGACACGATGAATAGGATGTTGGGTTTACTATCCTGCGCGTGCGCGACACCACTCAGCGTGATGAGCACGGCTAAGAACGCAGTGAAGAACAGTGCTCCGACGAAATTTTTCATGTTAATCCCCCTTCGGTTATGGTTGTTTGGTGAATGTTTAGGCGAATACAACGTTGAACGCCCGCAGGTCCTTAACCAGGTAGCCTTCGTGTCCTTGGGTGTTCGCATCTGCCAACGCCTGTTCGAAAAGCTCTCGAATGCTTTCGTTCGTGTTCGTTCCCGGTTTGCCAATAAACACCAGTTCAGTGGTAACCGGATCGTCCTCCGGGTATGCGGCCTCGGCCAGCTTGAGCCAGCCCGGCACCTGCAACCGTGGCACCGCCTTTCAGAAAATTGCGCCGGCTCGTCGCGGCGGTGCAAGATTGTTCAGCTTTGCTTCTATATTCTTTTTTCTTCATGATTTTCCTCCTCTGGGCATTCATTACGTCAGAAACAGGTCGCGAAAAGCGTCCACAGGCAGTGGCTTTTGCGGTTCATTGGGTAACCTCATCGTGGTCGTTTACTGACACTGTTCGTGATTGACAGGGAGGCCCTCCTTTACTTCATATTATATTTCTTCTTGAACTCCTTGACCATCTCTGCCTGTGCCGCTTCAGCAGGTTCCCATCGACCCTCTTTAATGAAATCAGTTATTGGATCAGGAACAGTCCC
>JAIWEZ010000138.1:0-6354 GCA_048631945.1 Gammaproteobacteria bacterium
AATTGGACATGTGGTCCTCACCCTGCCGTATGTGCTTTTGATTGTTCAGGCTCGATTGGTAGGTATCAAAAGGGAGTATGAAGAAGCTGCCCAATCTCTGGGAGCCAATTCTTTTCAGGCATTCAAAGAGGTGACTTTGCCATTATTGACACCGGCAATCCTGGCAGGCATGTTATTCTCCTTTACCATCTCTTTTGATGATATCACAGCCACCCTGTTCTGGGCCACAGCTCAAAACCAGACTGTGCCGGTCAAAATATTTGGAATGTTGCGGAACTCCATCAGCCCTGAGATAAACGCCCTGGGTACTGTCATGATCATTTTGACCATTGGGACACCCTTGCTGGCCGGGTATTTGTCCCGAAAGTTCACCAGGGGTAACTAAAAGAAGTGTTAACCCTTATTAACCATTTAGAAAAGGAGGAAGACTATGGAAAAGGATTGGGGAAAAAGATTGGACAGTATGCACGAACGTTACATGAATGGAGACGTAAGCCGCCGCGATTTCTTTAAATACCTGGGTATTGCCGGAGCCGCCGCCGGACTGGTGGGGGGGCCCTTTGGCCTTCTGACTCGTTCCGCCTGGGCCGCCAAGTCCATCCGCTTTGACGGCTGGGGCGGCTCAACTTCAGAGGCCTTTCGAAAATACGCTTTCAAGCCGTTTACCAAAGCTACGGGCGTCAAGGTAATCGAAGGCGAATTTGGCGATATGGACACTTATTTGACAAGGGTCAAGGCATCCTTTCCGCCAGGAGGTGAGTTCAACCTGGCTCACCTGAGCGGCGTGTTCGATTACGCGCGATATGTGGGCCTGGATTTTGACTCTGTGCTGGACGAGAGCAAAATTCCGAACCTCAAGAATGTTATGTCAGCCATGATGGAGCCATACCGGGCTATAACGAAGGGGAAACTCTCTGCAGTCCCCTATGACTATGGCCAGACCGGTATTGCTTATAACACTAAATTCATTTCCAAAGACAAGGCTGAGAAATTGGGGGCCTCGTTGCTTTGGGACAAAGATTTGGATGGCAAGCTTGGTAGTTGGGGCGACTGGCGGACCAACATCTGGTACGCCGCCCTTCATACCGGCCAACACCCCAATAAAATAAAGGATATGAAAGCAGTTTGGGACGCTTTGAGAAAACAGAGGAAAATGGTCAAGAAGTACTGGGGGTCCGGCGCTGAGCTCATGAGCCTGCTGGCCAATAAAGAGATCTACGCCACGGTAGCCTGGTCCGGCCGGGTGGCTGCATTACAGGCCCAGGGCCATCCCATCGGATTCCTGTCTCCTCACAACTGCTACTCGTGGCAGGAGTGCATCTTTGTGATCAAGGGCAGTGACCTTGATGTCGCCCAAAAACTGCTTGACTTTATGCTGGCACCGGAGGCCGCCATCGCCGTGGCCGAAGGGCAGAAATATCCTCCAAGTCTCGACCCGACCAAAGTCCCGCTGACTGAAATGATCAAGAAATTGCCCGCCTTCGATCCTACCGGTAAACTGGAAGGCTACCTGTTTGCCGATCCGGTATATTGGAATGGTCACCAGGTGGAATGGGCCGAGAAGTGGGACAGGATAAAGGCAGGTAGTTAAGAAAAAGCAAAACTGGCTGGCCGCCGCGGCCCCATTCGCGGCGGCCAATCGGTAAGTTCTCAATAAGTACGGGCTGTGTTTTGAAAATCCCCCTCAATCCCCCTTTGCAAAGGGGGAAGTAATCGGAATGCCCGGACTAATTGAGAGATTACGCCAATCGCAGATTAAGGAGTGAAATTACTGTGGAAAAAGGTGATGGCTCCCCCGCGGTACAACTGAGAGGGGTTAACAAACACTTCGACAAAGTGGTGGCCGTGGAAAAAATGGATCTGGACATCGAAGAAGGATCCCTTGTTACACTTCTCGGTCCTTCAGGCTGCGGCAAGACCACCATCCTTCGAATGATTGCCGGCTTAGAGACGCCCTCAGAGGGTGACATATACATCAAGGGCAAGCGGGTCAATGATATCCCCATCCATAAGCGAAACCTGGGAATGATTTTTCAAAATTATGCCCTCTTCCCGCACAAAACCATTTTCGACAATGTTGCTTTTGGTTTGAAATACAGGGATGTCCCAAAGGAACAAATTAAGGGGAAAGTCACACAGGCCCTGGAAATGGTTCGCTTGCCCGGTGTAGAAAAGCGAATGCCCTCACAGCTTTCGGGCGGTCAGCAGCAGCGCATCGCCATGGCCCGGGCAATCGTCATCGAGCCGATTGTCTTGCTGATGGACGAACCGCTGTCGGCTCTGGACGCGAACCTGCGCGAGGAAATGCGCCGGGAAATCGATAACATACAGCAAATGATAGGTGTGACCACTGTTTTTGTAACCCACGACCAGCGTGAAGCCCTATCCATGTCAGACAAGATTGTTGTAATGAAGCAAGGCCTTTTACAACAGGAGGGCTCCCCCGAGGAAGTTTACAACTATCCTGCCAATCACTTTGTGGCGGACTTCCTGGGCCACTCAAATTTTCTCGATGGCGTGGTCATCGGGCGGGAAGGTGAGAATTTCAGGGTCAAAGTCGGGGATAGCGACGAAATGCTGGTTCATCACCCCGGTGACTGGAGTGACGGGGACCGTGTGGAACTGGTGGTTAGAGCGCACAATTATGAGGTTTCTCCAAGGGGAAAAAATGAACAGAAGTCGAACATGAATTGTTTCAGCGGCACAATTATAGACCGAAGCTACATGGGCGGCGAGGTCAGCTATTTTGTTGAACTGGAAAACAAGACCGTACTCCACGCCATCGGCATAGCCAAATTGAGGCCTTTCAGGCGGGGCCAGGAGGTCTGGATCCAGGTCCAACCAAAACACTGCGGGTTGCTGCCCAAAGGGAATGATCAGGCTTAGGGATTTTACCCACATTTCGCCTTTGCTTATTTCTGCTCCTGCCCTCCCCCTTCAAAGGGAGAGGGCTGATTTTTTTCAGAGGTTTTATTCATGGACTATACGAGGGTTACCAGGGCCCTGAGCAATCAATTTCCGTCCCGGTTGCGGACCATTGATTCCCACACCGCCGGGGAAGCAACCCGACTTATCATTGGTGGCATCAAACGGATTCCCGGCGATACGATGAAAGATAAGCTGTATTACTTCAAGGCAAACATGGACCATATCCGGCTGCTGTTGACCAGGGAACCACGTGGGAAAAGGGGCACGATGGCTGCTCTGGTCACTGAGCCGGTGAGTAAAGGCGCCGATTTTGGACTAATATACATGGACGACCGCCGGTATCCTTATCTATGCGGTCACGCTACCATCGGTGCTGTGATGACGCTCATAGAAGCCGGAGTGCTGGAGGCCCATGGGCAAGAGATGATAGTAATCGTTGATACACCATCCGGCCCCATGGAGACCAGAGCGGAAGTAAATAACGGCAAGATTCAGTCTGTAGCCATCCAAATGGTACCATCCTTTGTGTACAAGGAGGATCAAACGTTGGATGTACCTGGTATAGGGCGAATCGTTGTCGATCTCGTTTGCGTGGGCGGATTCTTTGTCATGGTTTCGGCTGACCAAATCGGCATGCAACTGGGTCCATCAAATAGTCACAGGTTGATAGAATTGGGCATGTCCGCTATAGAGGCCGCCAACCAGCAACTGGTTGTCCGCCATCCCACCCGGCCCGAAGTCACCACAGTAGACGTGACCGAGTTTTACGACCCCTCATCACGGGGACGCGGAAAAAACGTTGTCATTTACGGCGAGGCTCACATGGACCGTTCCCCTTGCGGCACCGGCACAACGGCTAAAATGACCCTTCTCCATCATAGGGGGGAGTTGGCCGTCAACCAGCCATTTATAAATTCCGGTCCACTGGGAACGACTTTTGAAGGCCGAATAGTAACCGAAACCAAGGTTGGCGATCTTAAGGGTGTGGTGGCCGAGATCCGGGGAAGCGCTCACATTACCGGCATCCACGAATTTGTCTTAGACGCTCGCGACCCATTTCCAGAAGGATTTTTGATATGAAACAGAATTGGTTTACACCCGAACTCATCTTGTTAAACGGTAACTTCCGGACCCAGGATCCGAAACAACCCCGAGCCAGGGCTGTTTGCATTGGTGGCGGACGCATTCTTGCAATGGGCAACGATGAAGACATAAAGTCCCTTGCCAGCTCGAATACTAAGATCATAAACCTTGGGGGACGACTGGGTTTGCCCGGTATGACAGATTCACATTTTCACTACTATGATTGGGCCTTAGGCCGACAACAGTTAGAATTGGCCGATGTTAAATCCTTCCAGGAACTCATCGATCAAGTTGCCTTTGCTGCAAGTGAAGCCGTCCCTGGAACATGGGTCCTCGGTCAGGGGTGGAACGAATCGGACTGGCCTGAGAACCGTATGCCCACCCGGGATGATCTTGATGCCGTGGCTCCTTCCCATCCGGTTGCCCTCTGGCGCTGTGATATGCACCTTGCTTCTGTCAACTCCCGGGCCCTGCAACTGGCCGGAATCGATAGAAACACCCCGGATCCTCCCCAGGGGGTTATCGCTAAAGACGCCTCAGGCCGGCCAAACGGTATTCTTAGGGAGCTCGCCCCCAACTTGATTAAAGCGGTCATCAACGATCCGAGTGACGATGAACTCGTGGAGGTCATGCGGGATGGCATCAGGTTTCTTCATTCACTGGGACTGACAGGGATACACGACTCCCGCATTATGGGCGGATTAGAAGGGGCGCGTGCACTAAAGGCATGGCAGCGTCTCAATGAAATGGGTGAACTGGACTTGCGATGCTGGGTCTGTATTCCCGGTGAACGCCTGGATGAAGCTATCGCTTTGGGACTTAGAACCGGACTTGGCGGCGACCGCCTCCGAATCGGACATCTGAAGTATTTTGCAGACGGCGGTATGGGAGCACGGACTGCCTGGATGCTTGAACCCTACCTGGATGCTGAGTGCGGGATGCCCCTGTTTCCGATGGATGAATTTGCTGAAGCCGTCAAAAAAGCTGATCGGGCCGGGCTGGCCGTCATGGTCCACGCCATCGGCGACAGGGCCAATCGAGAGGTGATAACGGTTTTTGAGGAATTGGAAAAAGCCCGCGTCAAGGATGGTAAACCTGCATATGCTCCTCCTTGGATTCCCCACCGTATTGAGCACGTTCAGATGATCCGGCCCGAGGACCTTGAACGTCTGGCCCGGCTGGGTGTGGCAGCCTGTGTCCAGCCCCATAATATGATCCTGGATATCAGCATGATTGATGAATCGGTGGGTCCCAAGGGGAAATGGACCTACTCTTACCGGGATATGCTTGACGCCGGCATTCCTGTATTTTTCAGTTCGGATGCGCCGGTTTGCGATACGAGTCCCCTGGTGGGCATTCACGCTGCCGTGACGCGACAGAGAAAGGACGGGACACCAGAAGGGGGCTGGTACCCTGAGCAAAGGATTACTGTTGAGGAGGCGGTTCGCTGCTATACCATTGTGCCTGCCACGACTTGTGGGCGGGAGCATGAATTGGGCAGTATTACGCCAGGAAAACGCGCCGACCTGGTTATCTTAGACAGGGATATTTATTCCGTCGATCCAATGGAGATAGTCGACACCCGTGTGGATTTGACCATATTCGATGGCCGGATTGTCTATCGGAGTGACGCGTTTTAGGATTCTACCAACATTCCCCGGACTCTACCGCAAATCAAGAAATGAAAAATTCAGTGCTATTTGTAAGGCCTGCCACAGGTACAATGGGCTTGTCATCATGATCTAATTTCACAGTCGCAGGCCACGAAAACGCTTTATCCATGCCCTTGAAATAATCCAGGTCATATGGCAGCAATTTGACTGTTACCCTTCCGTTATCACCGATCATCTTCGATGTCAGGCCAAAGTCCACTTCTCCCAGTTCTGTGAGAATGATGTATCTGGGTATCTCCCTCCCGCTGCCGTCTTTGCGAACCCGAGTTGCGATATCAATCACATCGGAGATATCCACGGGACGACTTTCATTCCATTTTTTCTGCAAGGGCAGACCCGCCACATACACATGATGGAATTCAATCCCCATGCTCCTGCACACATAAGCGAGGTGGTGTATCTCGTCCGCGGTGTCATTGACAGCGGATAACAGCGGCGTATTGTTGTAAACTGTAATACCCCTGTTATTCAAGGCCCTTGTCAGCCTTTTATGTGCGGGCTGGATCTCGCTTGAATGCAAGAATTGCGTCTCGATCTCCAACCTCAGGGGATTCACGACCGTCAATCGATTCAGATTGCCCAGTTTGTCAATGACCCCTTTGGTGTACACTTCAGGATCGTAATTGAACTTCAGGCTGCGCAACCGTACCGCATTGACATGATGGATTTT
>JAIWEZ010000139.1:0-6346 GCA_048631945.1 Gammaproteobacteria bacterium
ATGCCTTTTCTAGTGTTAACCTAACCCGGACAAGCCGGAACCAAAAAAGATTTGATGCTGGTTCCTGGATTCTTGATACTGGATAATCCTTGAATCCAGCATCCAGTATCGAGCATCCAGTATCAGATTTTATAGTTCCTCCAAGGCGTTTGCAGGAATAAATCTGCCAGAAAAAACACGAATTATAGAACTAATAAACAAAATGAACTCGACTATTAACAACGGAACAAGGATATTACTAATATGCTCAACAGCTTGAAAAATCAAGGTACAAAAAGCCACATCTGTTTTTTCCATAAAAAAACGGAAAAAGGTCTTGCGGTCTGGGGACTTCCTGAGTATTGAATACTGAAAGAGTCTTGTTTATGAAAGTCAACATAGTTGTAGTGAACTATTACGACAACTCGAGACCTTTGAAAAACGCGACATTTTTTTGTCAGGCAAGGAAGGCAAAAATTTTAACCGGAGGAATACGTTATGTATTTTGAGGATTAAAATTTGAAGCCTGACGCCGCATCACGAAAAAATGACAGTTTTGCAAAGGTCTCAACTCTTCGGGAGGGAGGAGAAATCATGAAAGGTGCAAAGCTTGGGATCAACGGGTTGGGGCGTATTGGCAAACTGTCCATCTGGCAGCACGTGGGGCGGAAAAGCTTCTCAGAGATTGTGGTAAATATCGGCCGCCCTGTTGGCACAAGTCTTGAGGATGTTGCCAGGTTCATTGAAAAGGATTCCTCATACGGAACCATACACAATTATCTGTACGGATACAAATCCCAGCGATTGATTGAAAATCTGGACGAAAAGACCGGTTCCATGGTGATTGACGGCATCCCGGTTACGATCTTGCGTGAGGTCCGAAACCCGAAGGATATTCCGTGGAAGTCATATGGCGTGGACGTGGTGGTGGAATCGACAGGTCAGTTTACGGATCCCACGCAACCTGCAGACGCACCTGGCGGTGCGGCTCGCGGGCATCTGGCTGCCGGAGCACGAAAGGTGATCGCGTCTGCGCCCTTTAAGATTAAGGACAAGAGCGCATCAATGCCCGAGGATGCAGTCACGACGGTTATGGGCATAAATGACAGTGCCTATGATCCGGCCAGACACAACATCATATCAAACGCTTCTTGCACCACCAACTGTTTGGCCTATATGATCAAGCCCTTGTTAGATTATTTTGGATTGGACAGGATTTTGACGGCCTCCATGGCCACGGTGCATGCAATCACGGGTTCCCAGCTTGTGCTGGATCGGGCGCCCAAGGCCGGGGCTACTGATTTACGTCGAAACCGGAGCGTGTTGAATAATATCATACTCACCACGACAGGGGCGGCCAAGGCGTTGTCGCTGGTCATACCTGAGATGAAGAAGATCGGCTTTGTGGCTGAATCTGTCAGGATTCCCACCTCAACGGGCTCGCTCATCATCCTGACTCTCGATATTCAGGATGATGCTGACCAGGATCCTACCAGTCGTGACATAGTCAATCAGATCTATAGAGATGCTGCCGAAAGAAACGAAAAAGGCTATCTGCAGTGTTCCGACGAACAGAATGTGTCTGTAGATATAATCGGCCATCCTTTGGCCACGGCTATTATTGAGGGGAGCGAGACCGAGACGAGAACAGGGAACATTTCGATCGATCTTAAACGGCTTCCAGGTTATACCGACGAGGTCGGGGCCTGCCTTGCCCGAACGGTCATTGACGTTCCCGTGACAAAGGTAGTGGTATACGGGTGGTATGATAATGAAATGGGTGGGTATGTTCATATGCTGGCAGACCGGACCGTTAGCATCGCTTCCATGTTAGACTAGTGGGTAATTTGCGTTTTTTTGTCAGGCTCAGGAGGTTGTTATGGCTGGAAGGAAGGCACGGATCATTGCAGTGGTGAACGAAAAAGGCGGAGTCGGAAAAACAGTAACCGTAATCAATTTGGGAGCCGGGCTTTCCCTTAATGGAAAAGACGTTTTGATTGTTGACATGGACCCCCAGTTCAATGCCACCAAGGGTGTTGGTGTGAGCCCGGGCGAGGATACCCCTTCAGTCTATGATGTTATAAAGGTCCCTGAGCCCGTACCTGCCCGGTCCGCTATTTGTAAAACAGCCTGGCAGCACCTTGATCTTCTTCCGTCCCATGTGGATCTTTCGGGTGTTGAAATAGAACTGGTGGACGAACCGGGTCGGGAAAATCGACTTAAAGAGGCCTTGACCCCGGTGTCGGATCTTTATGATTTTATTCTTGTGGACACACCACCAAGCCTTTCGATTCTGACAGTCAATGTTCTTGCCTTTGCCCAGGAGATCCTTATTCCATGTCAAACACACCCGTATGCTTACGGTGCGTTGGATGAACTACTAGAGACTGTTTCGATCATAAAGGAAGAGATCAATCCACACATAAGAATTATGGGTGTATTGGCCACTTTTTTTGATCAGCGTACAAGGGTTTCAAACAAGGTCCTAGAGAGCCTCAAGGCGGACAAGCGCTTCCAGAACAAGCTGTTTGACACAGTTATTCGGGTGAATACCACGATCGCCGAAAGCGCCTATTACGATAAACCAGTGGTCTTTTTCAGACGGTCCAGCACAGGAGCTGCCGATTACCTATCCTTGTCCGAGGAAATCTTGAAATAGTTCCGGGGACGATAAACGCCTTTACAAAAACAGCGTAATATTGTAAATGAAATGATCTTTCTGACACACAGCGGGACGATAGGGGGCCAAGTTTATGGCAGGCCGAAAAAGTTTACTGAAAGCAACACACAATAAGCCTGATAGATCCGTGGCCGTTGATGGAGGAGACGAATCCAAAAAGAAAAAAGCGATCCTGGATGCTGTGAAAAGTTCTTCGACTTCGATCAAAGCCACCCTGCAAGAGCTCGGACTTAACCAATCAACCTATTATAGATGGTTGAAGCGCTATAGAGCCAAGGGGTTGGTTGGATTAGAGACGGGTAGCCCGGTTTCTGATGAGCTATGGCAACGATTAGACGACTTTGAAGAGAAGCGAGGAAAGTTGTTGGATGAAATCAAAGTGTCCACAGAGGAGGCTCGGGCCATAGAGGGCGAACAGGAAAAGGAAGAGATCAGCAAGCTGTTGCTCAAGCGCTTTGATGTAGAACCTTTGAAAGAACCCGAAAAAGGGAGTACGCCGGGAACGGAGCCACCACCCCGGGCCGCTGAACCAAAGACGGTGAAGGAACCACCCTCACTTCCACCTTATACGCCTCCACCACAAGGGCCAACGGACAAGAGCCTCAAGTACCCCATTTGTGCTATCGGTGCTTTGGCATTCTTGATCGCTATCCTTTTGATGGCGAGTCTGTCCAATTCGAACAAGTTCTATTTCAGGCAGCATGACCAAATGGTTGATCTCTGGCAGGGCAGGTTCGCCCCCATGGGTGAGCGCCTTGTAGCGAGCTTCTCAGATCCGAAGATCGTCGAAGCCATACCGGAGAAGGAGACTCATACAAAGGAACAGGCCTTTGGCATACTTTACGACTACTTTATCAAGCACTCAGATGAGATCTTGAATACGGGGGAAACCCCAGACCTGAAAACGGTAAAATCGTATTTGACCCATGCTTCCAATTACGCTCTTTCTGAGGTTGAGCAACAAGATATCAGGACGCGCTTGGACGGTATCGATCTTCTAGGTTTGTTGAGTAAGGCAGATCTGGCGCTGAGCAAGGGGACACTACCCGATTTTGAGGCTGCCAGCGGATATCTGGCCCAGGCTATTCACGTAGCCTCGACCGACGTTCAGAAGGATGTTTTGATGAAAAGGTTGGCGGCTGTTGGGTATGCCCTTTCGAACAGCAAGATAAGCAAGGGAGAAAAGCGACTTGGAGATTTGTATCAAGAGGCTCTGAGTCGGCACTTGCAAGAGAGTAAGGAATATGCTCCTGAAAACACCCGGGAGATTGACAAGATCAAAGAATGGCTCGACGAGTTCGATAAGAAGCACATTGACATAGCGGAATAGGCGATTCCCCCTCTAATTATTCAAAGGTCCGTTTTGGCACCACCACGATGCCCCGAGGTGTGACCATATACCTCTTTCGGTCCTCTTCAGGATTGTATCCTATTTCAGTATGCGGTGGTATGCGATTGGCTTTGTCGATAATGGCCTTCATGATCTTGCAATGCCTGCCGATTTCAACATCAGACATGATCACCGATTCCTGCACTTCTGACCAACTCCTTACAAACACATTATAGGACAAAACTGAATTCTTGACGATGCCGCCACTAATAATCGAGCCGTGTGATACAATGGAGTCCAAGGCCATACCGGTCCTGCTTGAATCTGCATCCCTGAAGATCGTCTTGACAGGTGGGTACTGCATTTGGAATGTCCTGAGCGGCCATTTGGTACCATACAGATTGAAGTTGGGGGTCACACCTGTCAGGTCCATATTGGCATTCCAGTAAGCATCCAGATCACCGACATCCCTCCAGTACGAGGAATCCTGTATGTGTGGTTCAAGGTGACGCACACGGCTTCCGTCTTCCTTGATTTTGTATACAAAATCGGCAATCCGATTCTCTTTCTTGTACGGAAAGGCATATAGGGAATACTTTTCCAACGCCATGGGAATGATGTCCTTGCCAAAATCATCTTTGTCTGAGGACTTCAACAGATCTAATAGCACCTGAGTTTTGAAGATATAGACCCCCATAGAGGCAAGGGCATAGCGAGAATTCCCGGGCATAGGTTTAGGATGCGCAGGTTTTTCCGTGAAACCGGTAACCTTGTAATCTTCCGCAACCTCCAAAATCCCAAAACGGGGGCCCTGGGATACAGGAACCTCAATGACAGAGATAGATATATCAGCACCTTTTTCATCGTGATAGGCTTTGAAATGGGCATAGTTCATCTTATAGACATGATCGCCTGAAAGGATGAGTAGATTCTCCGGGGCTTCGCGTTCTATGATATACAGATTCTGTCGTACCGAATCGGCCGTGCCACGATACCAATCTTCGCCAACGCGCATCTGAGGATGCACAATCTTCATATAGTGGCCCAGGGCATAGTTGAATATGTTCCAACCTGCTTCTACGTGTTCCACGAGGGATTGTGCCTTGTACTGGGGCAAGATGATGATTTTGTAGATATTGGAATTAATGCAGTTGCTAAGGGTAATATCTATGATTCGATATATACCCCCAAATGGAACCGCGGGCTTTGACCGGTCCAGAGTCAAGGGGTGTAGACGTTCCCCCTTGCCACCAGCCATCACAAGGGCTATGACATTACGCATCCTTAAGTTCCTTTCAGAACATCAATCATGGTGAACACACGTCCTTTTGCAGCCTGGTCGATCTTTTGGGCCAGATAATGAATGGCGTCCACTGTTCCTTTAGCATATATATCCCGGCCATTGACATTATGGGTGAATTGAAAGAAGACGGTGTTGTCTTCTGAGAGGAGCGAATAAGTGTGCCAACCATGCCCGCTTAAGTACTCCTGGGGGACACCCCACTCGGACCGCTGAACCTCCGGGTCCCGCTCCATCCTGATCTGATCCTTGGCAAAGGGTATGCCCAACCGGTTAAAATAGCCGATCATGGCCTTGGCTGTTCCACTTGTGTCGGCCTTTCCTTGCTGGTGGCTTTCCTTAACCTCCAAGCCATATCCTTTGAAGACATCGGGAAAGGTCTCGGCAGCATATTCCATCATGGCCTGGAAGGCCACGATCTGTTTGCCCATGTTAGGAGCAATGACAGCGGCAATATCAGACTTTTCAACTGTTTCCACCAGGTTTGTCCTATCGCCACCAGTCGTGCCCATTACAAAAGGGAGGCCGTTTTCACAATAAAAAGAGGCATTATCGTTGACAGCACTCGGATGGGTATAGTCCACACATATTACCATCCCTTCGGCCCCTTTGATGGATTCTATCATTTGTTGTCTCTCTTCCGGCTTTATCAGTCTGACCACTTCAGGGCCGATTTTGGTCTCAGTAGCTTCTATCTCAGGCCCGGTCAGGGCGTAGGGGATAAGTTCCAGGCCACTGTCTTCTACAATGTGTTCGGCCGCTTGTGTGGACATGTTACCTGGGAGTCCATTGACCATTACCTTAATTGGATTCATGATGCATCTCCTTTCATATGGGATGTCGAAGATCCGCCTCTGGCACAAGTACTCCATCACTCCAATTGTGAGCGAAGCGAATCAACTTAGGGCTTGCGCAAGAATAACTTAGCAGAATTGGCGCTCAGATTTGGGTTAGTTTTGGCCGATCCGATTGAGCAAAACCACAGGAATAGCCAGCTATTTCGCGGATTTTGCGAATGAGTATCGGTCAAAGATGGCCTGAAGCTGAGATGCCAAAA
>JAIWEZ010000140.1:0-6329 GCA_048631945.1 Gammaproteobacteria bacterium
GTCAGTGTACACTAGTCAGTGTCCCTCTTCAGCACCGCAAGAAAGGCGGACTGAGGAATTGCCACAGAGCCCACCATCTTCATCCGCTTTTTGCCCTTTTTTTGTTTTTCAAGGAGTTTGCGTTTTCGGGTTACGTCTCCGCCGTACAACTTTGCCGTTACATCTTTACGAAAAGGCGAGATTGTTTCCCGAGAGATAATTTTGGCTCCAATTGCCCCCTGGATTGCAATCTTAAACTGCTGCCTCGGTATTTCGTCCTTGAGCCTTTCACAAGCATACCTGGCCTGCTGGAGAGCCCGGTCTTTATGCACCAGTTGAGAAAGGGCATCTACCCTTTCTCCGTCAATTAGGATATCAAGCTTGACGAGGTCGCTTTCCCGATAATCGAGTATTTCGTAATCAAAAGAGCCATATCCCTGAGTGACTGTTTTTAGCCTGTCATGAAAATCGTATATAACCTCTGCCAGTGGGAGATCACTGGTCAGCTCAAGTCTGCTGCCCTCCAGGTACTGATGCCTGGCACTTGTTCCCCGGCGCTCTAAGCAAAGTTTCATGACTGCGCCCAGATATCGATCCGGCATCATGATGGAGGCCCTGATATATGGCTCCTGGGTAATTGCGATCTTTGTGGGATCAGGATAAAGTGTAGGGTTGTCAATGATGATTGTTGTGCCGTCCCTCATGATGAAGTTGTATTTTACAGACGGCGCGGTGATGATAAGATAAAGGCCAAACTCACGCTCTAGACGCTCCTGGACCACCTCCAGGTGAAGAAGGCCAAGGAATCCGCACCGGAAACCAGAACCCAGCGCTGCAGAGGCGTCCTTTTCGTAGACCAGCGAGGCGTCATTGAGCTTCAGCTTCTCCAAGGCCATTGCCAGGTCTTCATACCCGTCAGAGGCCGCCGGGTAAACCGAGGAAAAGACCACCGGTTTTACCTCTCTGAAGCCTGGTAGTGGCATTTCACAGGGAAGGTCGTTGTTAGTAATCGTATCTCCGCACCTGGTATCGCTTACTGTCTTTATCCCAGCAATAATGTAGCCGACCTCGCCAGCTGTAAGCATGTTTTGGGGGACCCTTTTGATCCTGAAGACCCCGACCTCTTCCACCCGATAGGTGGCATCATTGTACATAAAACGTATGGTGTCCCCTGGTCTTATCGTCCCTTCAAATACCCTGCAGTAGATGACAGTACCCCGGTAGATGTCGTACTGGGAATCAAATATTAGGGCCTGGAGAGGAGCCTCGGGGTTTCCCTTCGGTGCCGGGAGTCTGGTGACAATGGCCTCCAAGACTTCTTCTATGCCGATTCCCTGTTTGGCAGAGGTAAGAATTGTTGTGTCGGAGTCCAGCCCCAGTTCTTCTTCAATCTGATCTTTGACCCATTCTACATTGGCAGCCGGGAGATCGATCTTGTTGATAACCGGTATAATATCAAGGTCATGATCCATTGCCAAGTATAGGTTGGCAACTGTTTGCGCCTCCACCCCCTGACTGGCATCGACAAGGAGGAGCACTCCTTCACATGAGGCCAAGGATCTGGAGACCTCGTATGTGAAATCGACGTGGCCCGGTGTGTCAATCAGGTTCAACTCATAAGTATGGCCATCTTTGGCTGCATAGGGAAGCGACACTGCCTGACTCTTTATGGTGATACCCCGTTCTCGCTCAATATCCATGGAGTCAAGGATCTGGTCTTTGAAATCACGTTGGGAAATGACCCCGGTTTCCTGGATTAGCCGATCAGAAAGGGTTGATTTGCCGTGGTTGATGTGGGCAATGATGCTGAAGTTCCGAATAAGATTCACAGCGCAGCAAATCCCAGATCAAAGGCCCGAAGATTGGTCTCCACAAACTTTTCCTTTGCCTTGGTACGAATAGTCCACTCAAACGCTTCCTTGGAAACTGGTAGCACGCCGCTTCCTGCAAGGGCGCCAAGCATGACCATATTGGCTGTCAGCGCAGACCCGGCTTGCTTTGCTAAGGCATGGGCATTTAGAGTGATGAGCTGTTTAACACGGCTCCGGATAAAGTCAAAGAGTTTCTCGACATTTGGATAGTCCCCCCTGCCGATGGCCACTCCATAGGGGATAGTAGGGTCAGTATTTGACACGACCACAGAGTCTGCCCGACATTTCCTCATGGCGCGATAGGTTTCGACCGGTTCGAATCCAAGCAGGGCATCCGCCTCGCCGTCCGAGATGATGGGGCTTTTAATATCTCCTATCATTACCGTGGATTCTACAATCCCACCCCGTTGTGCCATACCGTGCACCTCACTGGTCAAAGCATTGTGACCCGCCCGGATGGCGGCCTCGGCCAGAACCGTGGTGGCCAAAAGCGTGCCCTGTCCGCCAACACCTGTAAGAAATACACGATAGTTTGCCATGTGGTCTCTCTCCATTTGGAAAACGGTCTCTCGCCTTGCATTAATGTTGGAGGAGCACTTCGTTCGAGGACCGCTTCGCTTGAGGCAAAAGCCGAAAGATCTTCTGCCTCGAACCTCAAGGTCGACAGGCCGCTCCTTGAACTAAATCTTTTTCGGCCTGATCTTTTTGCAAAACTGTATACACACCCCGCAGCCGATGCACATGTTGTCATTAATTATCATGGTTGTCTTGGCATCGGGAGCCGTGTTTTTGTAAAGGGCCGGGCATCCAAAGGTGTCAATGCATTCCGTGCAATCAGTATTACACTCCGGACCTACCACAAAACCGCGCTTTTTCTTCTTTCCGAGCATCCTTGCCTCATACAGAGGGCATGGGGACTTAGCTACTATAACCGACAGCATGTTTGACTCAAGGGCTTCCTTGACAGCCGCCTTGGTCTTGTCCAGATTGAGCGGGTTGACGACTGAAATCTGCTCCACTCCACATCCCCTGGCGATTGCCTCGATGGAAATATATGGCTTATCCCAGCCGGGCGGGGTGATTTCTATGCCGGGATGAGGCTGGTGGCCTGTCATGGCCGTTGTGCCGTTATCAAGTATCACCAATATAAAATTGTGCCTGTTGTGAACAGCATTGATCAAGCCCGTGATGCCGGAGTGAAAAAATGTGGAATCACCAATAAAGGCAATAACCTTCTTGTCCGTTACCCTGGAGATGCCGGCCGCCAATGTTATACTCGCACCCATACAAATGAATATATCAGCCGCCTGCAGCGGTGGCAGGAACCCAAGGGTATAACAGCCAATGTCCGTTGGAAACACTGCTTCAGTTTGTGTTTCTCTAAGGACACTGGTTACAGCATAATAAGTGGCCCGGTGGGGGCAGCCCGCACATAGATTTGGAGGCCTCATGGGAACGTGGACAGCCTCTGGGTCTTCCTTGATGTCAACCGGCCTTGGAGGCGTGTAGTCAAGCTGGAAGAATCTTGCGATCACCTCCCGCACCATGCCGGGATCAAATTCATAAAGCCGTGAGAACAATTCGGGATCTTTTCCCGCAATAGGTATGACAAGGCCGCTAGTCTGGGCCGTCACCTTGAGGTTGTCCTGAAGGAAAGGCTCCAGTTCTTCTACAACCAGGATCTTGTCGACTGATCCGATAAATTCTGCTGCCGGTTTCTCTGGAAAAGGGTAAGTAAAACCGAGCTTAAATATCTTCACGCGGTCCTTGATACCGAGATCTTTGATGGCATCAAGGACATAGTTATAAGCAATACCAGAGGTGGCAATGCCCCATCTACCCGTGCCGGTGACGGTGTTAAACGGGGATCTGCACGCCATGTTTCTCGCCTTTTCGCCTTGCGATATAAGCACTCTGTGGCGCACACGTGCGTTGGCGGGCACCGGAACAAAGCGGGAACTCTCCTTTTCAAAAGCTCCCCTTGTTTTAGAAGATTTCAGGGGGCCGGTCGTTACAATGCTGCGACAGTGGCTCAGGCGTGTGGTGGTTCTGAGGAGTACAGGGAGTTCCAGGGCCTCGGAGATCCCGAAGGCTGCTTCGGTCATCTCTTTTGCCTCCTGAGCTGATGCGGGCTCGAGCATGGGAAGATTGGACAATCTTGCGTACATGCGATTGTCCTGTTCATTCTGGCTTGAAAAAATAGCAGGATCATCGGCAGTGACAATCACCATGCCACCGCGCACACCCACATAGGCCAGCGTCATCAGGGGGTCAGCGGCAACGTTGAGGCCCACATGTTTCATGCTGCACATTGCCCGAACACCGGACACAGCAGCGCCCGCGGCCGCCTCCAAGGCTACCTTTTCATTGATGGAATACTCAAAATAGAGTTCTGACTCAGCGGCTATCCGAAAAAAGTTGTCTCCTATTTCAGATGCCGGCGTGCCGGGATAGGTTGTGGCAAATGCCACCCCTGCCTCCATGGCACCCCTAACAATAGCTTCGTTTCCCAAAAGGAGAAGTTTCTTGTCTACTTCTTGGGTTAACAGCGGATGCATGGTAACCCCTCCATATTCAGTTAAATCGCCAAGGTTTGCGAGTTTTCGCTTATGGCAAAAACGTGAATCCGATAGACGTCTTAAGATTGGGAGGTTTTAGGCAAGGTAAAATAGAAAGCTGCACCCTTTCCTTTTTCAGAATCCACCCAGACCCTTCCACCGTGGTTGGTCACAATCCTCTCAACAATTGCGAGCCCCAGTCCTGTTCCTTCGTCATCTTGTATTTCTTTTAACCGGTGGAACTTCTCAAATATTTCCCTGTGATATTTCGGATCAATCCCGATGCCATTATCCTTTACGTAAAACTGGTCAAAGTCCCCACTGTCTTCGTATCCGATCTCAATCATAGGGCCCTTGGTATCCCCCAAAAACTTGATGGCATTTACAAGCAGGTTTTGAAAGACCTGAAAGGTCCTGTCTCTATCACAGTAGATGGTGGGAAGGTTGTCCGCTACAACAAGCTCTATCCTTTTTCCCTTCAATCTGGCCTGTAGGTCTGAGATTACGTCTTCTACAATGTCAAAAGAGGGAATATTCTCAAGAGTAGACACCACCCGGCCGAGCGTTGACAATGCCAAGATGTCAGAGACCAATACCTCCATTCGGTGGGCGCTGGCCTCGATCCGCTCCAGGCACGTCCGGCCTTTCTCATCCAAGTCATCGTAGTAGTTCTCGAGCAGGATCGAGGAAAATCCCAGGATGTAGACAAGTGGGGTCTTCAAATCATGGGAGGTAACATGGGCAAAGTGCTTAAGCTCTTCGTTTATCTTTCTGAGGTCCTCCTCTGCATGCTCGCGATCTGCGATCTCTTTTTTTAGAAGTTTGTTCGCTTTTGACAGGTCGAACGTTCGTTCCTCAACCCGTTTTTCTAACTGCTCGTGAGCTTTTTTAAGCGCTCCCTCCGCCCGTTTGCGAGCGGTGATTTCCACAACGTTTCCTAATATGGCAGGCCTTCCGTCATACTCTGTTCGGCTGTTTCTCCTCGTAATCCATATGGTCTTACCCTCTTTTGTCAGACCCCTTGCCTCGTATTGCGATGGGACTTCTTCTCCCTTGAGCCTCTTCATCCTTATTTCGTCTGTCATGGCCCTATCCTGAGGATGGACCAGCCTCCACGATTCCGAACCTATCAGTTCGTCTCTTGAATACCCGTAAATCTCGGCAAACCTATTATTAACAAAGGCAAGCTTTCCGTCCAGGTCAATGTAGATGCCGGTCACCGAGTTCTCAACCAATGAACTGTACTTGTGCTCCGATTCCCTCAGTGCGGCCGCCGCCTGCTCCCGCTCAGCAATCCTTTCTTCATCAATTTTAGAGACATCCCAGAAAAGGTGGGCAGCGACATGGTCCATCAATCGGACATGCCCCGGCTTGGTTCGTGAGATCTCATCGGCCACCTCTTCACGACCTGTTACCTCAATAATCATGTTGAGGTCCTTGAGCTTATAAAGATCGTGATGATCCATTGTTGTATAAATTCCGTTTTCCTGGGCATAACGATAACCCACAGTATCGGTACTTGTATAGGCCACCCCAAGAAGCTTCATCCGAAGCTTGCTGAGCCTTTCAGAAAATATCATGCCCATAATGGCCTTGCACCCGGAACCACTGCCTACAATGGCCACGTTCAGCGTCGAAACCTGTTCCATCAGTTCATCCTTCCTAACCCGGACAAGCCGGAACCAAAAAAGATTTGATCCTGGATCCTGGATTCTTGATACTGGATAATCCTTGATTCCAGTTTCCAGTATCGAGCATCCAGTATCAGATTTTATAGTTCCTCCAAGGCATTTGCAGGAATAATTCTGCCAGAAAAAACACTAATCATAGAACTAAGGAACTACGCCTCGTCCAAGACAGCGCTCGGAAGAGGTGGCCCCTTTGGGGCAGTGAACTTAGCACTCTCAGATAGTACAGATCC
>JAIWEZ010000141.1:0-6299 GCA_048631945.1 Gammaproteobacteria bacterium
CCGAGGTACGTCGCACAAGCAACCCCGCAGTTTGACGCCGAGATTGCGGAAAAGGGCCATTTATGGATGGAAACTAGCTAATAATTTATTCAATTGCCCCCGTAACACATCACTATTTTAAAGCTACGCTTTGATTTGGTGATAGATTTTGGCAAAAAGGCGTCCGGGAGCCACACGTGTTCGAATCCGTTACGGCCTTCTGTGAGGGTTTGAGGTTCCATATCAGGGGAATTCGCTTCGGCCTTGGCCATCTTTCTTTCCTGATCCTCTCCATAGTCCCTTTTCTCATAACACTGGGCCTGTACATCTTTGCCTTCTACATTTTTACCCTCTATGCGGATGATCTGTTGCGCATGGTCTGGTACGTTGATACCGGCGAATCTTCCTCGTACGTGGGGTGGCTTTACTGGGCGTATCTGCATGTCGTCAAATTTTTTATTTACCTTATACTACTTGTGGTCATGTTCTATGCGTTCATCGTCTTTTCCAACATTCTGGCCTCACCGGTTTATGACTACATTAGTACAAGGTACGAGCGGGACCATTACCAAAATGCCTCTCCCGATCAGGCAGCTTCCCATGCTAAGGGGGTGCTGTCAGTCATGAAAGAGGAAGTCAAAAAAGCCATGCTGATGTTGGTTGTCCCCCTGCCACTGCTCCTTATCCCTGTGGTAGGCGCGATATTGAGTTTTTTCGTTGCCGGGGTCTTTATCGCTTGGGATTTTATAGACTTTTCTCTTTCAAGAGACTATCCGCACCTCAAAGACCGGATTAAAGCGGTATGGCGGTACAAGCTTGTTTTGCTGGGGTTCGGGTGTCCTCTTCTAATCCCATTCTTGGGCCTCATACTCATGCCGTTTGCCATTTTGGGTTCAACGAAGCTCTACTTTGATAGAATGAAAGAAATTCCCAAGATCGAAACGCTGCCATAGGTGGACACGTCGGCAGCGTCGACAAAGCGCATCTTATGGAGTTATGAACTTTTCTAAAGGTCAGGTATATGTTATTGTTAAATGTATGAACGGATGGGGTGTCAAGAAATTGAGGCACAAGCCTCAAGGAGCCTTCATTTTGTAAAGCAGCGTCTTTGGCGGAGTTTTTTTTGGGGCGATTTTAGTAAGGTCTGTATGTTTCAGAAAACCTGAGAGAGCTACGTATGTTATCTGTCATTTCCGGAACGGACGTTTTCAATGCCTGCCGGGTCCTATTTGGCCCCGACGTTCTGCTTCCGATAGATTTTTTGAGAGACCTTGAGCCATTGGCACTTAGGTCTGCTTACAGGAAGAAAGCCCTTGAGACCCACCCGGACCGGGCAAACTTACTCGGGCAAAGTGAAGAGGGAATGAACAGGCGCTTCAAAGAGGTGGTTGTGGCCTACCAGATTCTGTCCCCGATCATCAAAGGCGACAGCAAAATTGTTTTAAGTGATGAAACAGGTACTCAAAAAAAACAGAGAGGAGCAACTGCAAGGGGAAAAAGGGAGAAGCGGTTTGCTGATCATTATTACAAAGGCAATTTCCCGAAACGAGAACTGTTGATCGGCCAATTCCTATATTACTCCGGCCTTATTTCATGGAAAACCCTTATTGAGGCAATCTTCTGGCAGAGAAAGCAACGTCCACCTATCGGTCAGATTGCTCGGGGTTGGGGGTTTTTGTCGTCGCATGATGTACAAAGCATTCTTATAGGGCGAAGCCAAAAGGAAAAATTCGGCGAATACGCCTTGCGCAAAGGTTATATAACCCCTTTTCAGTTTATGGCCCTAATGGGCAAACAACGCAGACTTCAATACCCAATAGGAGAATACTTTGTGAAAAGGGGTATCCTTTCTCCCCGTGAAATGGACAAAATGATCAAAAGGGTGCGGGTTCACAATACAAAAATTTATTGTGCAAAATAAATTGACGGTTTCGTCAAGCTTTGGAGTGTCTCCCTGAATCCTTCATTGGGTTATAATTCAAAGCTTTTTTGTTTTTCTTGCCTGGTATCAAACCTTTACAGGCTGTTGCCCAAATCCCTTTTAGCTTGGTAAAATACATTTCAAAGGAATGTTTCTGTGGGCAACAGCCTGCTTAACCCTAATACCATTCCCGCATCACAAGGCGCTGAGAACGGACCGACTACCAGGTTCCGGACAGGGCAGGTGCTGATTATTGCCGGTGGCCACTTTGTACATGATGTGTTCAGCAGCTTTCTCGCCCCGTGGCTTCCCCTATTAATCGAGAAACTGTGCCTTTCACTAACCTTGGCAGGCTCTCTTACTATATTTTTGCGCCTACCCTCCATTTTTACCCCTATCATTGGCGTCGTGGCCGACCGCATTGACATGCGCTACATGGTTATTTTTGCTCCTGCGGTTACCGCTGTGTGTATGAGTCTGATTGGCCTTGCCCCCAGCTACGGCCTGGTTTGCTTGTTGCTCACCGTAGCCGGGTTTAGCGCCGCTGTGTTGCATGTGCCAGGGCCAGTGATGATTGCACAGTTTTCTGGCTCCCAGATAGGAAGAGGGATGAGCTTTTTTATGGCGGCAGGTGAGTTTGCCAGAACGGTCGGCCCCCTGTTGGCAGTCGCCGCGGTCTCACTCTGGGGGTTTGAGAGAAGTTACCCCGTCATGATCATCGGTCTGGTTGCTTCGGGACTGCTGTACTGGCGACTCCGGCATGCCATGATTCACTGTGAAAGAAGTCGTGACAGCTCTGTAGTCAAGACTTGGCAGGCCATGCAACGTGTATGGATTCCCCTGGTCTGTCTGGTGGTGGCTCGAGCCTTGATGGTCGCCTCCCTATGCGCCTTCTTGCCGACCTTCATGGTGACTCAGGGCCGAAGTCTGTGGTTTGGAGGCACGGCTTTAGCTTTACTTGAGTTTGCCGGGGCGATAGGCACCATGGTTTCCGGTACCTTTAGTGATCGACTGGGACGCCGGTTTGTGCTACTTGCGGCCATGATCGCCTCGCCTGTCCTTATGCTCATTTTTCTGGCAACACCGGCCTGGGCGCTCTTTCCTGTGCTGTTGCTGCTTGGATTCAACACATTTGCCACTGCCCCGGTCATGCTTGCCATTGTGCAGGATCATGCCCTCGGGATGCGGGCTACCGCCAACGGGATTTATATGGGCATTAATTTTCTGGTGATGTCAGGTGTTACCGTACTTGCAGGCTGGATGGGAGACCTGCTGGGTCTTCGGGCGGTTTTTGCCTGGAGTGCTTTGCTTGCCTTGGTTGGGGTTCCAGTGATCTATTTCCTTCCGCAACGCGTAATGGAGAAGGCATAGAAGATTCTTGCCCTGTAAGGGGCTTCCTTTGTAGAACAAATTCCTTGACAAGGCTCGGGTCTTTTTCTAAATAAATAAGGTTGCATAAACAACTATACAGTCCAAAGTTCTGTCATTCCTGCGGAAGCAGGAATCCATAACTCCTTGATTTTCCTGGATTCCCGCTCCCCGCCTTCGCGGGGACAAGTTTACCCCTGCGGAAGCAGGGGCGGGAATGACGGTTCAGGCAATATGATATTTCTTTAAAATTCATGTGGTTAGGAAGAACTATGGACTCTCAAGTAAACAAGTAGGGCTGCATAAAAGAACAGCCGGTGAGTGAAGGGAAGTGACGAAGATCACCGGCCGTTTTTTTGTGGACAGGGTAAGACTATAGAGGTGTTCATGGAAAGTGCACAGCAAAGTCCTGTAAAGATAGACCCCGGTTTTTCGGACCTGGTACAGACATCTGTCGGTCTTAACGTGAATGCCTGCTTTCAGTGCAGGAAATGCACGAATGGGTGCCCGGTTACGTTTGTCATGGACATCCATCCGGACCAGGTCATTCGTCTGGTGTTGTTGGGTCAAAAAGAAGGGGTTTTGAGGTGTAGCACCATCTGGGTCTGCTCGGCTTGCGAGACTTGCACCACCCGGTGTCCCAACGAAGTGGATATCGCCGGAACCATGGATGCCCTAAAAGAGATGGCTGTTAAAGAAGGGATCCAAATTCCCCAACCTAAGACTTTTGCCTTTCACAGGGCCTTTCTTGACGATATCAAGAGGCGGGGCCGGATGTTTGAAGGAAGACTGATGCAGTCGTACCTTCTAAACAGCGGTGAGCTTTTCAGAAAGATTTTAGATGGCTCCATCAAGGAGGAGATCAGCCTTGGCTGGAACATGTTTAAGAGAGGGCGTTTGCCCCTTGTTCCTAAAGGGATAAAGGCAAAGAAAGAGATAAAGCAGATTCTGAAATAGAGGGTTTTTGCATGAAGGTCAGCTATTATCCCGGTTGCTCCCTGGAGTCTTCTGCAAGAGACTATCAGGACTCGATTGACGGGGTTTGCAAGAGGCTGGGAATCGAGCTTGCCGAGCTTGAGGACTGGAACTGCTGTGGTGCCACTGCCGCCCACAGTATCAACCATCGCGCCTCCATCGAATTGCCGGGCCGAAACCTTGTGATTGCCGAAAGAGCAGGCAACGATGTCGTGGCACCCTGTCCCATGTGTTTCAACCGTCTCAAGGCAGCCGAAAAGGCCCTCTTGAACGAGGCAACCGGCCGTTACCGGTACGCCATAAAGGGAGAGATAAAAATCTGGGACCTTGCCGATTTCATGGCCCAGAAAAAGGTTCTTGACCTGATTGAATCAAGGGTTACCAATCCGTTGGAGGGGATCAAGGCGGTTTGCTATTATGGGTGCATGTCGAGCAGGCCTCCCAAGATCACGGATGCTGAAAATTGCGAGAATCCCATGAGCATGGATCGTATTCTTGAACGCCTGGGAGCAGAGGCCATTGACTGGGGTTATAAGACAGACTGTTGCGGTGCGAGTCATGTGGTGGACAGGCCTGACATGGTTTTCAAAATGGTCGGAAAACTCTACCAGCGTGCACTTGAAGTTGGGGCCAACTGTATAGTGGTCTCCTGCCAGATGTGCCAGGCCAATCTGGATATATATCAGGAAAAGATCGGTACGGAACTGGGGATGACGGTTGATCTGCCGATTATCTATTTTACGGAACTCATCGGCCTTGCAATGAAGGAACGGCAAGTTCAAACGTGGCTGTCGCGCCATTTTGTGGATCCGTTGAAATTTTTGGGCGAGCTGGGCCTCCCTACAGGACTCGGGGCGTAGACCATGGAAAGCGGTAATACGACACAAATGGGAAAAGCTACCAAGCCTAACGGCAAGGTGGGAGCAGTAGTGGTCGTTGGGGGCGGGATTGCCGGCATGCAGGCGGCCCTTGATGTGGCCAACTCCGGCTTTAGAGTCTATCTGGTGGAAAAGAACCCCAGCATCGGTGGCAACATGGCCCAACTCGACAAGACATTTCCAACCAACGACTGCTCCACGTGTATGATATCACCGAAGTTAATTGAGGTGGCCAAGCACCCTAACATTAAGATTCTGTCGTATTCCGAGATTGAAGAAATTACAGGCACGCCCGGTAATTTCAAGGTGAAGATCAAGAGAAAGGCCAGATACGTGGATGAAACGATCTGCACAGGATGCGGGACCTGCGTAGATAATTGCCCGGTTCAATACAGGCCCCATTTTGAACAGAGCGCACAAACGAGGGTCGATGCACAAGGAAAAGAGGAGTCGAAAAGCACACATGGAACTGGCGAATGATGTTGATTTGATGAAGCTGGACACGCTGATTGAGGAAAAGTATGACAACAATCAGGAAGCCCTGGTTATGATCCTTCAGGAAGTTAACGCCGAGTATAATTACGTGCCGCCGGAAGCTTTGCGTTACGTTGCCGAGAAGATGGACATCCCGCTTAGCAAGATATACAGCATTGCCACTTTTTATAAGGCCTTTCATCTTGAACCCAGGGGCAGGCATATCATTAGCCAGTGCGTGGGTACGGCGTGTCATGTCCGGGGGGCTACGAGGATTAAGGGAAAAGTGGAGAAGTCCCTTTCCGTTAAAGCAGGTGAGAATACCAAAGACATGAGATATACATTCGAGACCGTAAGATGCATTGGCTGTTGCAGTTTAGGACCTGTGATCAAAATAGACGACGATGTTTACAGCAACGTGGAGCAGGATCAGGTAGACAAAATGCTGGAGAAATATCAGTAATGTCAGTAGGTGGTTAGCCACCCGCTGCATCCCACGTGTGGCTGACTGTTGCTCCGTTAAAACACCTAACCCGGACAAGCCGGAACCAAAAAAAACTATCACGAAAACACGAAAGTACGCCTCTTCTCAAGGCGTAAAGCCGCAACACACGAAAAGAAGCAATTTTAGATACTAAAACCAAATGTCGAGTCAAATCCCAATGACAAATTGCCAAAGTCTCTCACATTGAATTTAATTGTGC
>JAIWEZ010000142.1:0-6284 GCA_048631945.1 Gammaproteobacteria bacterium
AGTGACGCTGGCCTTGCCGAGTCACATACGAAGGTTAGGTCAAAGGACAAAATTGAAGGCCTTAAGTCCTTGTAAAAAAGCTGGTTTTGCCACATAATTACCAAATACCATGTTCCAGACCCGCCTGCCTCGCCTGTCATGTACGGAACGGGCATATCCCAAGAGGTCGGCAATGGCGGGCAGGTTTGTGGGGATGTGGAAGCGGTCGGTTTTCCCGTACAAAACGTTTACAAAATGACGTATGGTGATGAGAATGCAACCTTGAACCTCTGAACCTTTGAACCCGTGAACGGTTACAGAAATACATATTCCAATTAGAGATGCCTTGTGTCTTATAAAGCAACAGAGGTAAGCTTCCCAGAGCGCCAAGACATTGATATCCAGGGGAAGGCACTCCCTATGACATTGAGAGATGAAGAATTGGTCGCTCGCATTCAGGAGGGGGAAGATTGGGCCACAGAAGAACTGGTCAATCGTTACCAGCAAAAGACCTATGCAATAGCTTATCATATGTGCTCTGAAGACAGCGAAGAAGCCCAGGACCTCACCCAGGAGGCATTCCTGCGGGCCTTTCGAAGCCTGGGAAAATTTCGCGGAGATTCATCGTTTTATACCTGGTTTTACCGCATTGTGGTGAATGTTTGTTTGGACAGTAGAAGACGCAGTCGGAGATGGAAGCTGATTTTTTCGCCATGGCGGCAGGTACAAAGGGGAAAAGGGTCCCCGGGAGAAGTACCCGAAGAACAACCAGACATGAGAGACGACATTAATCCTGTTTCAGCCTTGAGCGGTAAACAATTCGCAAAGGAGATCAAGAAGTCGCTGAAGGCTCTTCCTGAAAGGCAGCGGCTGGTTTTTCAGCTAAAGGTGCTCCATGGAATGAGTATCCGCGAAATTGCTCAAGTGATAGGAACTGCCGAGGGGACTGTAAAGAGCCACCTGTTTCGTGCAACACGTTTTTTGCGGGAAGAGCTAAAGGAATGGGCCACACCATAATGGAGGTGGAGAAATGAAAGCTTGTCCAAATCACCAGGAGACTTTGTGGTTGGATGTATATGGGGAGTTGGACCCAATTAAGAGGTCAGTCTGGGAGCGACATCTGGAAACATGTACCGGTTGCCGTGAAGAGCGCCAGAGATTACTTGGTTTGCTTGACCTGGTAAGAGACGAGATGGCCCCCCCGCAGCTCTCACCGAAAAAAGCCAGTGCTTTGTCATGGTCAATCAAACGGGGATTAAGGGAACAACAGGCAACTACGCGGTGGTGGAAAGGCCTTTTGGGCATGCCGAACAGGCTTATTCCTGCCCTGGCTGCGGTTTCCCTGCTAATCGTGGCCCTTGGCTGGTTCGCCATAAACAAAGTTCAAAGCCCTTCATCTTTTCAAAATCTCTCTGGCCTCAAATCAGAAGAACAGATGATCGTCAAGGATTTAGAAGTGATTGACAATCTGGATTTCCTGGAGGAAATGGATACACTCCGGAAACTGGTTCAAGTGGTTGACAACCGGGACATTATTTGACAGATATTTCATGGAACTAAAAGACCGAGATGAAGATCAATATGGTGAAACATAGGCAGGGCACCTTGACATTCCTGGCCCTGTGGAAAGTTACAGCCATCCTGACTGTATGGCTTGTCATGTTATTCTCAGCCCCGACCTGGGCCAAACCCAAAGGGTCTTATGGGACAACAAATATGGCCGGCGAGCGGGAATTGCGCAAAAGGCCTGTTGTTAAGCGCTGGGACACCATTGGGCACACGTATAAGGAGAGCAGTCACACGCACATAGCAAGGAAGAAAAGGCCATCGTCTGAAACTGCGGAGGATCTGGAAAGAAAATGGAAGAATTACCAGGACTTATCTCCTGACGAAAAGGCCAGACTCAAAAGGAAGCGTATGGAGTGGGAGGCGCTGCCCCCGGAAAAGCAAAAGGTCCTGCGTCAAAGAATGAAACGGCTGAAGGGTCTTTCCCCTGGCGACCGTGAACTTTTCCGCCAGCGGTTTAAGCAATGGAAAAAACTTTCCCCGGAGGAACGTCAAGGTATCAGGCAAGATCTGGATAGGTGGGATAGATTGCCTCCACAGGAGCGAGAGAGAATCCGTCGTAGATTCCTAAACCAGTAAAGCTTCCGGTCTCTTTATGGAGGATATGATGAAACAAATTGGAAAACTGCATATCCTGACGGATACGGTATTGCAGTCCCGGTTTTCACACATGGAAATTACCCGGCTTGCGATTGCGGGAGGAGCGGATACCATCCAGTACCGGCAGAAAAGCGGGTCTACTCGAGAGATGATCGAGATTGCCCGAAATATGAAACGACTGTGCTCAGAGGCTGGTGTGACGTTTATTGTAAACGATCGATTGGACGTCGCTATTGCAGCGGAGGCAGACGGGGTCCATCTGGGACAGGACGATTTCCCCATCCCAATGGCGCGAGAACTTCTTGGAGAAGGCCGGATCATCGGGGGATCAGCAGCTACTTTGGATGAGGCCCGAAAATGCCTTTCAGAGGGAGCGGACTATGTGGGATTTGGGCCTGTCTACCCTACGTCATCCAAGGACGATGCTGGTCCTGTCAGCGGGATTGACATCCTGAAACAGGTGGTTGAAATTATTCCCTTGCCGATTATTGCCATCGGGGGCGTCGGCGCAGAGAATATCCCTGACGTGATGAGAGCAGGTGCCCATGGTATCGCAGTGATCTCGGCCGTTTGCTGTCAGGATGATCCCGAGGAGGCGACCAGGGCCCTTTATCAGGCCTTGAATAAGGGCACATTATGAGGGCGCTATGACTGAAATATTAGCCGATATTGGGGAATTCGGATTAATTGACCGGATACATGAACTCCTCCAGAAGGAAGGCGTTCAAACCCCAGGATTAACGCTTGGAATCGGAGATGACACCGCATCTTTCCTACCTCATGCAGGATACGAAGTATTGGTGACCTGTGACTGCATGGTAGAAGGCAGACATTACCTTCCTCAACACATTACACCCCTGGAGTTGGGGCGACGCGCAATGGTGCTCAATATCAGCGATATCGGTGCCGTGGGGGGTAAACCCCTTTATGCACTCGTGTCCCTGGGCCTGAGAGCGGACACCCCTGTTTCAGATGTGGAGGCCATGTATCGCGGTTTTGTCGCGGAGCTCAATCCGTTTGGAGCCTCAATTATCGGTGGTAATCTTACAAAATCGGGAGACAGCCCATTCATCGACATCACTTTAATCGGGGAAGTGGAACATGGTAAAACAGTCCGCCGTTCCACCGCAAAGGTTGGGGATGCAATTCTTGTTACGGGATATCCGGGCCAGTCGGCCGCCGGGTTGCAATTATTGCTGCAAGCTCAACCTAATGCGGATTTACTGAGTCATCCACTGGTGCGCGCCTACAATATGCCGTCCCATCGAGCATGGGAGGGTCGGGCCATTGCGCAGTCAGGATGTGTCACAGCGATGATTGATACCAGTGATGGGTTTCTTGGGGACCTGGGACACATCTGCAAGGAAAGCGCTGTTGGCGCTGAACTGATTCAGGAAAAGCTGCCCATAAGTGAGGACCTGCGTCAAGCCGCCCAAAAATTGGGACAGGATCCATATGACCTGGTCTTGAAAGACAGCGATGATTATGAACTGATCATCACCTGTTCTCCTGATCATGTGGATCAAATCTACAGCGCAGTGTCCGCGTTGAGCGATGTGCCTGTTACCGAGGTTGGCAGGATTACAGATATGGCCCGACAAATCAAGTTGATACTCCCAGATGGGACACGGTCTGAAATTACACCTGCTGGCTGGGATCACTTTACTGAATCAGGAGGAGAGGATGTTTGATCAGCAATTGGCAAAAAGAGCAGCAGAAAACCTGAAAAATCTGAGGGAGAAAAAGCCCCTTATTCATAACATCACAAATTATGTGGTCATGAATTATACCGCTAATGCGTTACTGGCATGTGGTGCATCTCCTGTAATGGCCCATGCGCCTGAGGAAGTGGAGGAAATGGTGTCCTTTGCCGGTGCCCTGGTGCTTAATATTGGGACACTGACGCCCTACTGGATTGATTCCATGTTGAAGGCGGGGAAGCGTGCCAATGAACTCAATGTACCCATTATCCTGGACCCTGTGGGCTCAGGGGCCACAAAACTGCGTACCGAATCCGCAAAACGACTCATGAATGAACTCACAATCAATGTAGTTCGCGGAAATGCTTCAGAGGTGCTTTCACTGGCCCAAGAGGGATCCCGAACCAAAGGGGTGGATGCAATGCACAGCGTGGACGAAGCGGCCGACGCTGCAACTGTACTCGCCAGGGAACTAAGCACCACGCTTGCCATTACCGGGCCCGTGGATCTGATCACGGATGGTGAGCGCACCTGCCGGGTCTCTAATGGTCATGAGCTTATGGGTTTCGTGACCGGTACGGGCTGCACAGCAACCGTTATCATTGGGGCCTTCCTGGCGGTGGACAATGATGCCGTTCAAGCCACTACCACGGCATTGGCATATTACGGTCTTGCAGGCGAGAAGGCGGCAACCAGAGCACAGGCCCCCGGCAGCTTTCAGATAGCTTTACTCGACGCACTCTTCACCATTGATGAAAAACAGTTAGAGCAAGGGGCCAGGATTCAAACTTAGAAATTCTTAATGCCATACCTCTTCATAGAGTCGCAGCCAGTTCCCACCCATTATCTTTTTTATCTGTCCCACGCTATAGCCCCTGCTCAATAGTTCACTGGTCACCTTGGGACACTCCGAGATGGACTCAAAACCTTGAATCACTTTAGTGCTGAAGTATTTCTCCTTTTCAGAGGTGGAGAGCCCCTTCAGGGCCGATGCCAGGATCTCTTCAGGCATATCTTCCATAAAATCCGGGCCAAGCCCCACATGATCTATGCCTAACAGATTGACCAGGTAATCAATGGCAGCTAAATAATCATCAAGGGTTGCGTGTTTCTGCCCGGTGAGCATGGCAGGAAGGGTGGCCACACCCACAACACCCCCCTTTGCTGCCAGGGCCTTAAGGGCCTCATCGGTCTTGTTGCGAGGATGATCAGCTAAGGCAACGGGGTTGGCGTGGGTGAAAGCAACCGGTTCTTGGGACATATCGATGGCTTCCAGGCTCGTGCGGGGTCCACAGTGAGAAAGGTCAATCAGGATTCCCAATCGGTTCATCTCTGCGATAACCTTTAGGCCAAAAGCGGTAAGGCCTTTGTCTTCCGGGAGCATGCAACCGCCACCCACCAGGTTCTGGTGATTATATGTAAGTTGAATAATCTTTACACTCAAGGCATGATAAACACTCAGTAGACGTTCGTTGTCCTGGATAGGACTGGTATCCTGAAATCCAAAAATTAATCCCACACGTTGGGTTTTCTTAGCCGTTTGAATATCCTCAACCCTGTGCACCGGCATAATCAGGTCAGCATGTTGATCCAATAGATAGTGGTACTCGGCGATAAGACTAATTGTCTCAGGCAGCGTGTGCCACGCGGCAATGGTCGCATTGACAGCAGTAATGCCGCCGTTTTTCAGGCGTTCCAGAACTTTTTGTTCAAGAAAATAGCTGGCATTAAGCCCATCAATGATAATACTATCCCGATGCAGTCGATCTGCGTCATTTTCTACCATCAGTCCTTCTCCTCTCCTACCTGAAGTGACAGGCGACCCAATGAGCTCCACCTAAATCCCTAAAGACGGGCGTTTCATGTGTGCATACTTCTTTGCGCTCGGGACACCTTGTGTGAAATGCACAGCCTGATGGTGGGTTCAGGGGGCTCGGCACGTCACCCTCCAAAAGAATACTTTTTTTACGAACCTCCGGGTCTGGGACTGGAACGGCAGATAGCAGTGCCTGGCTGTATGGATGCAAGGGGTTATGATAGAGTTCCTGGTCAGTGGCCAGTTCCACAAACCGGCCGAGATACATCACAGCTATCCTGTCGCTGATGTGCTCCACTACACTTAAATCGTGAGCGATAAACAGGTAGGAAAGGTTCATTTGCTCCTGGAGCTGGGCAAGAAGATTTATAACTTGAGCCTGGATAGAAACGTCCAATGCCGAGACAGGTTCGTCGCACACTATGGCCAATGGGTTCAAAGCCAGTGCTCGAGCAATGCCTATCCGCTGGCGCTGGCCCCCTGAGAACTCGTGGGGATACCGGTTCATCTGCTCCGGATGGAGGCCGACTTTCTCCATCAAATAAGCCACCCGGTTTCTGATGTCAGGCCTGGATTCTTTTAGATGGTTCTTTATAGGCTCGGCGATGATTTGGCCAACATTC
>JAIWEZ010000143.1:0-6250 GCA_048631945.1 Gammaproteobacteria bacterium
ATCGTAAAAACTCAATGGGCACAAGCGTAAGTTTCCAATTCAGTCCCGCCACAGCGGGATTCGCAAGGTCAAGGAAAACGAGGGGTTGCGCGGAGGCGTACCGAGGTACGTCGCACAAGCAACCCCGCAGTTTGACGCCGAGATTGCGGAAAAGGGCCATTTATGGATGGAAACTATCTATTGCTGTGGCTATCACTTCTTCTACTTCAATGCCTTCCCGCATAAGGAGTGCCGCTGTCACGCCAATAGGTCGCCGATCGCCTGATCGCCCCTCAAGACCTCACGAGGGGCTTTTGTCCTTTAGAAAACAGAATTGTATCTTGTTTTCCTTGATCCGTTCCAAAGCCGCAAAAGCGCCCCTCAGAAAGGCCTGTGTTACATCGTTTCCCTCACTGTCCACGATCTTGGCGCGGCCCTCCAGCACATCGAAGCCGTTGCCACCATGGACCTCACTAGGAGATCTCGGTGTCGGAAGGCCTCCGAGTTCCTCCGGGCATATAGGGAGCATGGCTTCCCTGGCAGCCCTGTTAATTAACGCTTGACTTGGGCTTGTTCTGCCGTCATAGCGGCAGCAATACCCAAGAAGACAGGCACTTGCAGCTAACATAGTCATTGGTCAATGAAAGTGATCTAAAGTGAAACAGATTTAGGAATTTGGGAATTTAGGAATTCCGAATTGAAGGCAATCTGTTCTGTTTTGAATCCCTGAATCCCTCAATTCCGCAATCAATATTCACAAGATCAATCAGCCAGTTCCGAAGTGTCTTCAGTCGGGCTCGTTGTGACTTGATAATCTTTCAGGCCCTTGTGGATTTCTATGTGTGGAGTATAGCGAGTGGCTATCTCCATGGTATTGCCTACATTCAGCTGGTCAAACAGAAAGCCGAATTTTTCCTCCAGACTCGTGCGAATAGCGCCTCTCACATCTTCTTGTAAACCCCAAAGGTCCGCCTTAAAGGGGCCAAGCCCCTTCTTTCTCGTTTTATATATAAATTGCTCTTCTGTCTGGCCCTCTTTTTGCTCATTGGCATGCACCGCTTTGATATGATCGTAGATGCTCTGACGAAGTTTGTCGGGAAGCATTTCATATACTATGTTCTGAAATCCGGTGGCTAGATGCACCTCTGTTGCCTCTTTTTGCACAAACTGGTTAAATGCCTCGTCGGGGAGCGTGGAGGCACCGTGCTGCACCGCTCCGCCCATGCCGTATGCTTCGCGGGCTACCCTCGACAATTCTTCGATCACATTGAAATCGATCTTGACTTGGGCAAGGGTACCATCAGGCAGGGGGACGCCACCGTGGGCGGTGCCGGTCTGTATGCTGATCTTAGAAAGCCCGGCCATCCCCTTGGGGAGTGTTCTGCTGTAGCCGTCCATGTAGGCGCGCAATTCTGTTTCGTCACTGTTCTTTTCTCCGATCTCCCCGATCTCCCCGCCCACAGAGGTAGTGATTCCCTCAGGTTCCAGCTCCCGAATGAACGCCGTGAGCTTGGCGCAAATCTCGTAGTTATTTCGCTGCTGTTCGTCCACTGTGGACTGACTGAGGTCCACAAGGGTGGAAGTGTCGATGTCAATATTGTAAAATCCCGCCCTGATTGACTCTTCAGCTAGGTCGCACACAGCCCGAACCTCTGCCTCGGAGTCGGCCTTAAACTTTTTTGCACTTACCTGAAAGTGGTCTCCCTGGACAAAGAGTGGTCCTCGGTATCCTTCTTTGATAGCCGCTGCCATTACCACGCTGAGGTATTCGGCCGGTCGCTGGTTGGTGTAGCCAATCTCAGAGCGTGCAATCTCAAAGATCAACGCCCCAACGTTCCGCGGAAGGGCAGCCCTGAATACAGCCCGGGCACTGTCATAAGCCATTGCGCGAAGATTTATGGCAGGCACCGTAAAATTTAAGGGTACCTCCCCCCGTCCACGGGCGACATATAGTTCATGAATTGAAGCCGGATAAATCTCCAACACCTGACCCAACTCCCACAGGAGAAACCTCGCAGCAGCCTGCTGACCGGTGTCGCCGAACACAGCCTTTTTGGCCAGGGTGTCTACGGGTGCACCGCGCAGTTTCTCTTCATCCGATACAGACACCTTTCCATCATCTGCCACAATTACCGAACCTTCAAGTTCAGCCAGCAAAGTCTCTAATGCTTTCGTATTCATTTGACCATCCTTTTGTCTTTGTCACTTTTCATTGAAAGTGAGCTATTGTGCCTAAAGTTGCAGATCCGCAATTGGAACAACCCGCAACTCGTAACCCGACTTAGGGCTCGCCCAAAAACAACTTACCATTTTGGCATCCCAGCTTCAGGCTATCTTTGGTCGATACTCATTCGCAAAACCATCGAAATAGCCTGCTATTCCTGCGGTTTTGCTCAATCAGATCGGTCAAATCTAACCCAAATCTGAGCGCCAATTCTGCCAAGTTATTTTTGCGCGAGCCCTTACCATTCTGAATATCAACTCTTGGGCAAAGAGGCAAGCCATTCCCACAAGGGTCAACTTTTTATGTTTACCTTAAGGTAAAGGTCCCCTCGCAAACCTTCTGCCGTTTGCCGTCCCATCCCCTTCAGCCGAAGGGTGCTTCCCTCTGAGACCCCCGGGGGTATGGTCAAGAAGAAAGCCCTTTTTCTAAAACCTTCGGGGATGTTAACCAGTTTGCGTGCTCCAAAGAGGGCCTCGCGCTCTGTAACGGAAATGGGGCCATGGAGATCCGGGTCTTTCCCAAACCCGACAGGACGAATCACCTGCAAACGCGGGGTCGTTCGTTTTCTTGTCAGATCCCGCATTCTTTTTCTCATGCCTGATTCCGGGAGCATCTGAAATAGTTTCAAAAAGATGATGCCGAATACAAACCCCCCGATATGGGCCCACCAGGCGATGCCTCCAGCCTGAGCCGATGCCCCAGCGGCGCTCAGAAACTGAAATATAAACCAGATACCCAGAAAAAGGAATGCGGGAAGTTCGAAAAAATAAAAAAAGAAAAAGATAGGCACCAGGGTCAGAACCTTTGCTCTTGGATAGAGGACAAAGTAAGCTCCCATGACCCCGGCAATGGCCCCGCTGGCACCAATGGTTGGTACCTGAGAATGCAAGTTAATCACGAGATGTGATACTCCTGAAGCCAGGCCGCACAGCAGATAGAAGGCCAGGTAGCGGAAGTGCCCAAGCCGGTCTTCCACGTTGTCGCCAAATATATAAAGAGACCACATATTGCCCAGCAGGTGCAAAAAACCGCCGTGCAAGAACATAAAGCTGAGAAAAGAGATCACCTGCTGGCCGCTGGTGAAGTAGGCTGAAATCTGAGGAACTGAATAACGGGCCGGGACAAGCCCGTAAATATAGACGAATTTATTGAGTCTTTGTCCTTGAGACAACTCCACAAGAAAAACCAGCACATTTACCGCGATGATGAGACTGTTTACTATCGGATAGGTTTCTGACCGGATGGTATCTCGAATAGGGATCATGGGCTAATGATTGCGATGCTATGGGTTCTCAGAAACTAGATTTCACACAAACAACAGGCTAAATTCGAAATTCGAAGCACGAAATTCGAAACAATATCAAATGACCAAAATACAAAATTCAAAACAAACTCGAAGAACTCAATAATAGCACACAGCGCAAAATAGAGTTTTGAACATTTAAGCATTTGAATTTCGGCCTGCCCTGGCGCGACATCGTTGGAATAGGCTGTTTCGTCTGCAGGCCAGGTCTGGGCCAGGGATTTGTTTCGGCCTGCCCTGGCGCGATGTACCCACAAGAAGCTGTTGAGCCTGTAAACCAGGTCTGTCTTCGACCCTGAGCTCAGACCGAAGGGGGCCAGGGATTTCGATATTCGGATTTCGGATTTACTTCTTGAAATCATTTATCTCAAAATCTTTACCACGCATCCTCGTCATCTTTTTCCTCGTTCACCAAAGACCAGTGATCGAGCATTGCTTCAGAAATACCTTCGATAAATCGGGATGGCCTGGAAAAAACCATTCCTGCCCCCCGGTCATATATATTGATCGGATAAGTCAAGTAGAGATTTTCTTTTGCCCGCGTAGCCGCTACATACATAAGACGAAGCTCTTCCTCCATCTCTTCATCACTCCGCGCGGCATAGGTCACAGGGAAGCGTCCTTCTAAGGCCGATATGATAAAGACCGTATGCCATTCAAGTCCTTTGGCTGAATGAATGGTGGAAAGAACCAGTTGCTCATCCTCATAGTCAGTGGCCAGAATATCGTCCACACTGGCATTAGGGGGCTCAAGGGCCATATCGGAAAGGAAATCTTCAAGGCGTCGGTAACGCTCCATAATCGTCAATAGGTGCTCCAGGTCTTTGGCCCGCTTGGGATAATCGTCATATTTTTTCTCCAAGATCGGCTCATAGTAACGCATAAGCTTGGCTCCAGTCTCGACTAAAGGGAGATGGCTCCCATCAAGGCTCTCCATTTCTTTGCTCAGTCTTTCAAATGCCCGGGCATAACGAGGTCTGGGTTTTACGGTGGCCAGACCTTTGAGACCTATGCTAGACCTTGTGACACAATGGAATATTTCTTCTGCCGTCTTGGGCCCGATGTTTTCTACGAGGAGGAGAACGCGATGCCAGCTAACAGTGTCCAGGGGATTTGCAAGTATTTTCAAGTGAGCAAGAAGGTCCTTGATGTGGGCGGTCTCCATAAACTTGAATCCACCCACCTTGACGAAGGGGATGTTCCTCTTATTAAGCTCAATTTCCAGATCAAAGGAATGATAGCTGGAACGAAACAGGACTGCAATCTGATTGAGGGAAATCCCCTCCTCCCGGAGTTCAAGGATCCTTTGGCTCACAAACAGTGACTGCATCCGTTCATCTTCAGCGGCCACTAGGGCCGGAACGGTGCCGTATCCCTTCTGCGTGAAAAGGACCTTGGTGTACTTTTCTTTTGCCCGGCCGATAATCTCATTGGCAATGGCCAATATGGGTTGAGTGCTCCGGTAGTTCTCTTCCAGCTTAACGATGTTTGTACCCGGAAACAATGCAGGGAAATCCATTATGTTGCGGAAATTGGCACCACGAAAGGCATATATGCTTTGGGAATCGTCTCCAACCACCATGACGTTATTGTGGGTGGAGGCAAGGAACCTGATAATATCAGCCTGAATCTTGTTCGTGTCCTGGTATTCGTCCACCATGATGTAGCGATAGGTTTGGGAAAGTGTTTCTTGCACATCCGGGTTATTTGCGAGCAAGGTTCTCAGGTGGATTAAGAGATCATCGTAATCCATGAGGAGATTTTCCCGCTTATACGCCTTATACTCCTCACAAAGGTGGAGGAGATTCTCGGCTTCTTTCAAGAAATGCGGATAGTCTTCAAGGATGACTTCCTTAACGGGAAGCACCTTGTTTACGGCTCTGCTATATATGGTGGCAATGGTTCTCTTGCGTGGGAATCGGCGCCCCTTGAGGTTCAGCCCCATCCTGGTGCGGAGAAGGTTGATCACGTCCTCTGCATCGGCCCGGTCCAGGATACTAAACCCTGATTGAAAACCTAACTTTTCTGCATACCTTCGCAGGGTCAAGTTGGCAAAGGAGTGGAATGTGCCGCCGGCGACCTTTTCGCAGCGCTGGTCCAGGAGTGCTGCGGCCCTTCGCAGCATCTCCTGTGCTGCCTTGCGCGTAAAGGTCAGCAACAGGATAGCTGACGGCGGGACTCCCTCCTCGACCAGTCGGGCAACCCGGTACGTGAGGGTTCGAGTCTTGCCGCTTCCGGCCCCTGCAATTACCAGTATGGGGCCATGTAAGGTGGTTACAGCCTCATATTGAGCAGGGTTTAGGGCTTCCTTATAGGGAATGGAAAAGAGACTCTCTTCAGGCTGGAGTCCGCCGAAGGCGGACTTGATGACGTAGCGTTTCATCGAGTTTGCAAAAGGGGTCTATTACCCGTAGTTGTCGACATTCTTGACAAAATTTTCAAAGTCATTCTCCAGGAGAAACCGAGATATCATTTCACTAACTTTGTCTGCCGTGTCAACTCGATACCCCCCTTTTTCGTTTGGCCCGGAGATTCTCTTGGCGTTTTCAACAATGGCTTGAAGAGAGGCAGCGGTCATCTCTACATTTGCTCGAACCAACAAGGTCTCTTTTTTTTCAGGCATACAGTTTCTCCTTGTTTTTCTCAGCTAGTTTCCATCCATAAATGGCCCTTTTCCGCAATCGCCGACTTCGCCATAGTAGCCTTCTTGGCTACGACGGCTGAATCGGCGTCAAACTGCGGGG
>JAIWEZ010000144.1:0-6246 GCA_048631945.1 Gammaproteobacteria bacterium
TTTCCAAATGTTCAAAACAATAATTTTTTCTCTTAAATATGGGCTTTGGGTTTATGTCATTTGAATTTTGAAAATTTGGTCATTGTTTCGGATTTCGATATTCGGATTTCGAATTTAACGTTCTGATTTTCATTTAGTTTTCTAGCACAAAGATATTTTCTGCCAGAAAAACACGAACCTTACAACTTACGGACTAAAATAGGCCACCTGGTCAGTGATGAGGGTTTGTATCCTGTTTGCCCCATCCACGGCAGAGGCTATAAACTCTTTGTTATCTGGGCCAAGCCTGTCCTTGTAACGTGCTTCAACAAATTGGAGATATCTCGTCACAATATCTAACGACTCCTGCAACTCCTGTGACGAGGAACAAGCGAACCGCCTCAGTTCCTGATTGCTTTGCTCCAGTTCCTTAACCCTTTGCTCCAATGCCTCATATGTTGGTTTTCTGGGCATTAGCACATCTCCTAGTCTCAACCCCTCCTTTTTCGACGGAAGTAATGCTTCGGGCGTTTGCCCTCAATCTTGTCTGTAAACCGCTTAATGATTTCAAAGTACATCTTCCCAGCACGGATCAGAACAGTGTTGTGGTCAGCACCGGGCACCATATGAAACTCTTTGCTCCGCGCGGCACATTGAACCTGTAAGATTTCGGCACTCATTACAGGAATAAGCTGGTCGTACTGGGCATGGATGATTAGGGTAGGTTTGGCAAACTTTTCGATCTTTTGTGCGTTCTTAAAACCATCTGCTTCGGTGATGCCCAAGGCCTGTGTGTCAATCCCCAGACAATTCAAAAGGGGAACCGTCTGGGCAAAACCACTCTCAATGATAAGGCCTGATATGTCCCCTTCGTAGGCAGCCGCCAGCTCTATAGCACAGGCGCTTCCAAGGGATCGGCCCATGATGATGAGGGGCCCCGTGTGTTTGGCATCTTGGAGCCAGTGCCGCGCCGTCTTGAATATGACATGGGCATCACGCATCATGGAGGTAACCGTAGGTACCCCTCCACTCCTCCCGTAACCGCGATAGTCCACAGCAAGCAGATTCAGACCATGCTCGTTATAAATGGGCCCGATGCTATCGTAATCACTAACGATCTCTCCGTTGCCGTGAAAAAACAGTATATTTGGGTCTTCCACACCACCTATGTGAAACCGGGCGCCGACCCGAACGCCCTCTTCTACAATAATGTCGCAATCTATAGCACCTGGTGGCGGGCTTGAATCGACTTCTTCACGTGGATGAAACAAGAAGAGGGAAATCTCGGGCTGATCCAGCTTAGCGTAACCAAACTCATGTGCGGTCATAAAAGTCTCCATTTTAACACCTGCATATCACATGTTTGTGCAGCAAAGCAAGAAACCCTTGGCCCAGGATGAAACATTCATCCACATGAGCCATGGCCCAAAAAATCTTGTAAGCCACTCTAAAATCCTGTATGTAAAAGAAAATGGTTAATAGTAGTGCAGATTTTAAGAGAGGAAAAATTGCAGGGAAACCATCTCTTACTGGAACAGATTGAAAAGTTAAACCAGATCGGAATTGCCCTCTCCAGCGAAGTAGAGTTAGAAAGACTCCTTGAGTTAATTGTCTACGAAGCAAGGGAATTTACTGGTGCAGATGGTGGGAGTTTGTACATCCTAGATGAGGACGATACACTCTACTTCAATGTCAGCCAAAACGACACACTGAGTCAGAGGCCCGACCCTCTCCCGGGGTTTGAGCCTTATCCTCTTCCTCTTTCAAAAGAGAGTATAGCAGGCTATGTGGCTATTACAGGGCAAAATCTTAATATAGAGAACGTCTACGATCTTCCTGAATCCGTACCTTATAAGTTCAACCCTGAGTTTGATCTGCGCAACGACTATGTAACAAGGTCCATACTGGTAGTACCCATGAAAGACAGTCAGGGCCAAATCCTGGGGGTACTCCAGTTAATCAATGCCAAGGACGAAACAGGTGCTTTCATTGCATATCCTAAATCAGTCGAAGGCCTTGTCATGTCCCTGGCGTCACAGGCAGCTGTAGCGATCCGAAATGCAACATTGATCGCAGACATCAAGGCCTTGTTTGAAGCCTTGATTCGCTATTCTGCTTCGGCCATTGATGCTCGAAGTCCTCACACAGCAGGTCATTCCAGACGTGTGGCAGCCTATTCCACGGCCATTGTCATGGCCATCAATGCTGATACCACGGGTCCTTTTCGACATGTGTTTTTTACACGCGAACAGATAGAAGAGTTAAATTATGCTGCCTGGCTTCATGACATCGGTAAGATTGGCGTCCCTGAGCACATCTTGGATAAGGAAAACAGGCTCTCGCAGGAAAACATGGAGACTATCGCGACTCGGTTCGCACTCATTAATGCCCTGAACGTAAACCGTATTTGGCGGCAGAGACCCACTGGAAACAAAAATGAACCGGGCAGTGACAGCAAAAGCAAACAGGTTAAAAAAGTAGAGCAGGAGATAGAACAGGATTTCAATTTTGTCAAAAAGCTAAACCAATCCGGTTTTCTGTCAGAAGAAGACCTCGGAACCCTTCAGGCCATAGCCTCTAAGACCTATAAGGATCTCCGGGGAAATGTGAAGCCTTACCTGACCGATCAGGAAGTGGAAGCTCTTTCAGTGAAAAAAGGGAATTTGACTCCCGAGGAATACGGCAGGATTCAAACCCATGTAGAGCTAACACACAATATAGTAAAGAATATCCCTTTTACCAAAAGCTTAAAAGATGTCCCTTTCTTTTCAGCTTCGCACCATGAACTTCTTGACGGAACCGGCTACCCTAAAGGGCTCAAGGGTGACGAAATTCCTATCCAGTGTCGCATTTTAGCCGTTGTCGACATCTTTGATGCATTGACTGCTGCCGATCGCCCATATCGACGCGCCGTAAGTTCTGAGAAGGGCGGTAAAATCCTTAAGGCCGAAGCAGAAACCGGACGACTTGACAAAGATATCGTAAACTTGTTTGTTGATAAAGAACTGTATAAGATATAAAGAACGCTTTGCGATTTTAACGGAAATTCTTTTACATTCAGGCTATGATCTGCTTTCAGAAAATCGCTGAAAGGCGTATCGTTGAAGCTATTCGGGAGGGAGCATTTGATGACCTTCCCGGAGCAGGACAACCCCTTAAGCTCGAAGACGATTCCCACCTACCTGAAGACCTCCGGATGGTATACAAGATCCTAAAGAATGCCGGGTTCGTGCCCCCGGAAGTGGCCCTTCAAAAAGAGATCGAAACGCTCGAAGACGTCTTGGCCGGCATGGAAGACACTAGGGCCAAGTACCGCCAGCTCAAGAAGCTGAATTTCCTTATCACTAAGCTGAATATGCTGCGCCGAACCAGTACCGGCCTTGAAAAATGTCAACATTATGAAAAAAAGCTGGTAGAACGCTTTGGCCCGTGATCTCTCATGTCTCAGAAGAAAAGGATTTTACTGGAACTTTATAGCAGGCTGTTTGAGGCCTTCGGTCCAAGGTATTGGTGGCCTGGCGATTCCGGGTTTGAGGTAGCTGTTGGTGCCATCCTGACGCAAAATACGGCCTGGCGAAATGTTACAAAGGCGATAAAGAACCTAAAGGACAAAGGGCTATTGTCCCCTGAAGCTTTGTATCATGTCCCGGTTGAAGATCTGGCATCTGTGATCAGGCCCGCAGGGTACTACAATATAAAGGCCCAGCGGCTGAAACACTTTATGCAGTTCCTTTTTCGGGAAAGTTCCGGCAACCTTGATCGCCTTCTTGCCGAAGACCTTGACACCTTGCGAAGCAAGTTGCTATCAATCAATGGAATAGGACCAGAGACCGCTGACAGCATTCTCCTTTATGCTGGGAACAAGACAACCTTTGTAGTAGACACTTACACCAAACGAATACTCTTCAGACACAGTCTTATCCCTGAGGAAGCCTCGTACGACGAGGTCCGCAACTTTTTTATGGACTGTCTGGAGCCAGACGCTGCAATGTTTAACGAGTACCATGCACTCCTAGTCCATCTTGGGCACGCCTTTTGTTTGAAAAAGAACCCAAAGTGCTCGGGATGTCCGGCCAAGGGGTGGAATGGGGTGTAATCAAATATATGCCTTGGATTCTAGCCGTTGGGAGTGTAGTCCTTCAATGGTCAGTGAAGCCTCCCTGTGCTCCCGCACAGGGCATCCTGATTGTTTCTCAGGATGGCGGAACTCGCCGAAGCAATAACCCGCCTTCGCCGAGGCTATGGCGGGTCACCACGCCATTCATCCCCGTGCTTCCACACGGGGCAGTCTGGCGAAGGTGAGTATATCTGATGAATTCAATAAAACCGACCAGAGGAACAAGCATAAATGAAACAATTAAGGGTAGCCTTACTTGCAGGCGGTATTTCCTCTGAGCGTGACGTTTCAATTAAGAGTGGCGACCAGGTGTACGACGCCCTCGACAAGGCCAAGTACGACGTTGTACGCTTTGACCCTGCCACCGACCTCGGGAAACTTGTGGCTGATGCATCCCGTATTGATATGGCATTCATTGTGCTGCACGGGCCCTATGGGGAAGACGGTACCGTCCAGGGTCTTCTCGATCTCCTTCATATTCCATACCAAGGTTCGGGCGTGCTCGGAAGCGCCTTGGCTATGGATAAATGGACCTCTAAACGTCTCTACATTGAGGCAGGGCTCATGGTGCCTCCGTTTGAAGTTTTCGAGCGCGGACAAGCTTATGATTTGAAAGCTTTAGCCGGAAAACCGGGATTTCCGCTAGTAGTCAAGCCGCGGTACGGCGGATCGAGTATCGGTACCAGTATCGTGCAGACCCCAAAGCAGTTGCCAGAAGCCCTTGACAGTGCATTTAAATATGGTCCGCACGTGATCCTGGAGACTTACCTGGAAGGAACTGAGATCACAGGAGGGGTTCTCGGGAATGACGACCTCCAGCATCTTCCTATTGTGGAGATTATCCCTGAGTCCAGCTTTGCATTCTTTGACTATGAGGCTAAATACGCGGAAGGAGCCACACGGGAGATCTGTCCGGCCCGTATCAGTGAAACGCTCTCTATCCGCGCTCAATCCTGCGCTGCCGTGGCGCATGAAGCCCTCTGCTGTCGTGGCTATAGCCGAACCGACATGATCATACATGATGACAACATTTATGTGCTGGAAACCAATACCATCCCGGGGATGACGCCCGTGAGCCTTTTCCCGTTGGCAGCAAAGACGTCTGGGATTTCTTTTGGCCAGCTCTTGGACAGGCTGATCGAGCTTGCCTTGGAAGACAGAGATGGTTAACTCGTTGAGTCGTTAAGTGGTTGAGTCGTTTTGAATCCCTGGCATAGACCTGGCCTATGCGCTTAGGAGACTGACTCAAGCAGTTGTGATAGAGGGGTTTACCATTCGACCACTCAACTATTCGACCAACTATTGAGGTTAGGAGTTCATTCTTTTGATCATCCGGACAAACCGTGAACTAAAAGAGAACTATGATAAGCTGAAGACAGGCGACTGCTTTATAGGAATGCTCAGCTTTAAGAAGGCAAAGCACCGCGTATTGATCGATCTTCTGGAAAGAGGCGTTCTTTTATTCCCCTCTGCACTCTCCCAGACCTTAGGCCATTCCAAGGTGGCCCAGGCCCTTGTCTTTAGGCCATGGATGGTTCCCCATACCCTTGCGATTGCCAGGCGTGTAGACCTTATGCATGCCATCAATACATATAATCACTATGGGATCGGCACGGTAATCACAAAAGAGGACCATCTCCAGTGCGGTTTCGGGGTCCGTCGATGGGAGAGTATCGAAGATGTGTATAACCATGCTTCCTTCAATACCAATTCATACCCTTTTGTGTTGCAGCCATTTCTTGAGATGTACACTGACATACGCGTCATCATAGCAGGTGACTATTGCGAAGCTTATACCCGGGAGAATCAGAATAACTTCAGAATGAACCTCACGGCAGGTGGAACCAGCAGGCCGTATGCCCTCACAAAAGCTCAGCTTGCCACGTGCCGCAGCGTGATAGAGCGGGGAAAGTTTCCCTATGCCCATATCGACCTGCTGGTCACAGAGGATGGTCATAGTTATCTGTCTGAAATCGCTCTAAACGGAGGCTTGAAAGGGGGACGTATTCGACGCGAAGACCTTAATGCCCTGAAAAAAGAGCTTCTTGAGAAAATGGCCGAGTCTTTGGTGGATTGAATATTGACGGCTTCGTAAAAAGTCGAAAAACACCCCTTTCTGTCATTCCGGCCCCTGCTTCCGCAGGGGTAAA